>JABSRR010000015.1 GCA_013215025.1 Pseudomonadales bacterium | reverse complement strand
CTTTGTGCTGTGCGTGTAGGCCAGCATCCTTAGTACAATCACATTTTGTATAGTAACATGCTACTGTTTAAGCTGTTAATTGTTTGTGCTGTTATTTATTCGTACGGTTGTGTTGCCTTGAATCGCTATTTTATGCCAACTGATCGCCGCTGGCTAAAGCTATTTATCGCTAAGTCGCTGGCACAACTCAACGCTAAGTCACCGCTAAGTCATCGGCAAGTCATCGTTCAGATTGACTAAGGCACAGACCGACGCGCTTAAATCGCCTTATTATTTGCACTAATTTACAGTTAAAACATAGGTTTACTTGCAATATTTAAAAAAATAATTAAATTAGGGCTTTACCACATCATATTTGAGGAAATTCCCATGTTGTCTAAAAAACTCGCGCTTATTCCACTGACCGCCGCATTGTATGCCTGTTCCGGTGCTGAAACCCAAGAAATGCAAGAGCAGATTGCCGACTTAAGCAGCAAGATTGATGCGCTTTCGGCTGATGTTTCAAGCCTAAAATCTGGCCAAGCGCAAGCCTCAGCTGATGCAGCGGCGGCCAAAGCGGCGGCGGAATCTGCTAGCGCAGCAGCTGAGAAAGCCGCTAGTGATGCAGCGGCAGCGAATATGCGCGTTGACAATATGATTGACAGCTATAAGAAGTAAATTTCTGCACGCAGCTCTTTATTCTACTTATTCTGCGCAAAACTATGACGCTTTGCCCCTGTGCAGCTGTGCTTTTGCATGGCTAGCAGGGCAAAGCGGTGCTTAGCTGTGTTTTGTTCTGCTAGTCTGCCGGCAGGGCGTTAACCAAGCCCGATGACTGCTCAACCGCCTGCTGCAAAAATTGCTGCTGCATCCTGTTTTTACCCACAAAACTCAGCACCGCAGGGCTGATCACTGGCTCAACCTCATCGTGCTCAGCATAGCTGAGCGGCTCATGCACTTCGATTAGCTTTTGCGTCGGCTCGTACGACATCTTTATCGCTTGATCCACTATCCGCACTGGCGTATTCAGCGAAACATTATCAAACAGCCAGCGAATATCATCATCATATAAACGAATGCAGCCTGCACTGGCACGCATGCCGATGCCAAAACGGCGATTACTGCCGTGCAGCAAATAAACCGTATTGCCCATGCGCAGCGCATATTCACCGAAGGGATTATCCGGCCCCGGTAAAATTTGCTCGGGCAGCTGTTCGCCAGTAGCGGCGAAATGACGTTGTCGCGTCTCTGCGGTCGGGCGCCAGATAGGGTTTTGTCGTTTCTCAGAGATATAGCTGACCAGTCGCGGCGTCATTAGCCCCTCACGACCAATGCCAACCGGGAATACGTGTACCGTATTCTCATTGGGCGGAAAGTAATATAAACGCAGCTCTGGCAAATTAATTACAATGCCCTCGCGTTTGGCGTAGGGCAGCAACATTTGCGTTGGAATCGTCACCTTGCTACCCGGCTCAATTAAAAACGGATCTAACTGTGGATTAGCCGCCATCAGCGCATAGAAGCCGACGTTATACTGCTCGGCTAGGCCTTGAAAAAAGTCGCCTGTTACAGCCGTGTGCACGGTCGGCTCACCGATCAGGCGCGAGCCCGGCGGCGGCAATGGATAGCTTGCCGCTAATACCCCCTGCCAGGGCATGAGCAGCAAACAAGCGGTGAAATAAAGCAATGAGCGCATGTTCATTCGACGACCATCTCTGCTGAGACCGAATACTTGCATTGATAGTACCCAAATTATCACGCAGCGCCTAGGGTTTTAGCCGTATCAGGCCTGTAGCACGCTTAATTCTTTCAAATTATGCAAAAGTAGACTAAATTACTGCTATTCATAAATAACAACAAAATATCTTCTACTATGGCCGGCTTAAGCAAAATAGATTTAAAAATTTTACACGAGCTTCAACGTGATGGCCGGATCAGCTTTGCCGAGCTGGCGCGGCGCGTCGGCTTATCAAATTCACCCTGTTTCGAGCGGGTTAAACGACTTGAACGCGAAGGTATTATTCAGGGCTACCATGCACAGCTTGACCCCGAGGCTCTGGGCGCCGGCTTGCTAGTATTTGTGCAGATTCGTCTGAATCGCACCAGCGACGATATATTCAAACGTTTCAATGAGGCCGCACGTGCACTTGAACAAGTGCAGGAATGCTATCTGGTATCGGGTAATTTCGATTATCTTATTAAAGCGCGGGTCAACGACATGAACGCCTATCGAATATTTTTAGGTGAAACCTTACTCGGCTTACCAGGGGTGCAAGAATCAACCTCGTATGTGGTGATGGAGCAGGTTAAAGAGACGCTAGATCTAGCACTAGGTGTTTAGGCGGTCTCGAGAAGCGATCTGTTATTGCTTGATCGGCATATTCTTGATGCGCTCGACCAGCTGTTGGTTGATCGGGCAGTCCAAACCAAAGCGTTTTGATTCGGCGAGAATAAAGCCATTAATAAAATCAATCTCGGTTTCACGCTGATAGAATACGTCCTGGTGCATCGACGAGTAGTTTTGTGCCGTATTACCAATGACTTCCTCAACCCTTGCCTGCATATTTTCTAGCGCGTGACCAAAGCCATGCTGCTCAGCCACTTGTCGACACTCAGCAATAATGTGCGGCAGCAGCGAGGCCGTTTCAGGGTGCGATAATAGCTCGCCATTGCGAATATCGTGTATCGCGGTAAGTGCATTAATGCAGCAGTTAATCACCAACTTACGCCACATTTTAATGCGAATATCGTCGGCAGGTTTGAGCACTAAATCAGAGTCAAGGTGCTTGATTAAGGCTTCCAAATAGCCGTCGCGGTTATTGCCAAGTGCGCCAATACTGGTTTCACCAAAGCCGGTGTGCTCAACCACGAAAGGGCGATGACGGCGCGCGCCATCGGTACTGACGGCGGCGTAAACCGCCATATCAGGCAAGGCTTGCATAATCGCTTGCTGAGAGCCCATGCCGTTCTGCAATACTAATATTTTGCTGTCAGGCGACAGTGCATGCGCCACCGACTTTACCGCCGCAAGCGCATTATAAGCCTTCGTGGCAACAATCAGGGTTTTGATATTGGTTAAGGTTGAAGCGGTATAGGAATCAATATCGAGCTCAACTTCTTCATCTCGCTCTAGCAGATGCACATGGCGCACCTTGCGTGCTTTACGGGTAATCAAATCAACCGGACAGCCCGCCAAGGTGAGTTTGGTTGCCCACAACAAGCCCATGCTGCCCGCGCCTAAAATATGCACCGTCTCGTCAATATTGCTGACATCGACAGGCTGCTCGGCAGCTAAAAGCTCGGTTAAGCGTGGTTCAATCAAAGGCAATGGCTCATTCCTCAGTACAGGCCCCGCACAACACTGCGGGCGCGGAATTATAGGCAAAAGCCTGAATATGTACAATTATTAATCAGCGGATGATCAAGGATAAGTTGTTAGTTCTTATATAAATCTCTATTTAAGCATTTATTTTTATTTATGATTAATTTTACAGAATAATATTCTTAAATTTCGACATAAATCAGCAATAAAAGCAGATAATTCTGCAAAAGCTTGCCTACAATATCGACATTGTTAGCAAGCACTTCTAAAAAGAGGACATCATCATGTTAATCGGCGTGCCAAAAGAGATTAAAAACCACGAATATCGGGTCGGCCTTACCCCTGCCGGCGTTAAAGAACTTATCCTGCATGGCCATGCCGTCATCATTGAACAGAATGCTGGTATTGGCATTGGCCTCGATGATCAGCAATATATTGCAGCAGGGGCTGAAATTGTGAGCAGTGCCGATGAAGTGTTTGCACGCGCAGAGATGATCATAAAAGTTAAAGAGCCACAGCCCATAGAATGTGAGCGCTTACGTGAAGGACAGTTATTATTTACTTATTTACACCTAGCACCAGACCCTAAACAGACCGAACTATTGCTAAAATCGGGCGTCACTGCGGTCGCTTACGAGACCGTTACAGATGCCCAAGGCGGGCTACCGCTATTGGCACCGATGAGTGAAGTAGCAGGCCGCATGTCTATTCAGGCTGGCGCACACTGCTTAGAGAAAGCTCAAGGTGGTAACGGTATGCTATTGGGTGGCGTACCAGGCGTTGAACCAGCCAATGTCATGGTTATTGGCGGTGGCGTCGTGGGTCTAAACGCGGCACGCATGGCGGCAGGCCTTGGTGCCAATGTGACCATCTTAGATCGCAGCTTGGCACGTTTGAAGCAGATTGATGAGCTGTACGGGGCACAAATGACCACCTTATTCAGCACCGCCGACGCTATCGAAAAACAACTGCAGCAAGCCGATTTAGTGATCGGTGCGGTATTAATACCTGGTGCGGCAGCGCCTAAACTGGTTAGCCGTGCCATGTTGGCACAGATGAAGCCGGGTGCAGTGATGGTTGATGTTGCGATTGATCAGGGTGGCTGTTTCGAAACCTCAACCGCCACTACTCACGAAAACCCCAGCTATGAAGTCGATGGCATTGTGCATTACTGTGTTGCCAATATGCCAGGCGGCGTTGCGCGCACCTCTACCTTTGCTCTCACCAACGCCACACTGCCCTATGCCATTGCACTTGCTAATCAGGGCAATCAGGCGC
This sequence comes from Pseudomonadales bacterium, assembly GCA_013215025.1. NCBI lineage: Bacteria > Pseudomonadati > Pseudomonadota > Gammaproteobacteria > Pseudomonadales > Pseudomonadales bacterium. Next base: position 16,723 of record JABSRR010000015.1, on the reverse strand, counting down.
TATTACAAGATGAACATCTTTTAGCCGGGCTAAATACCCATCGCGGCATGGTAACCAATGCTGCCGTTGCCGAGGCGCTTAATTATAACTATGTTGAACCTCGCATTGCGCTTCAGGGCAGCGCTTTTAAACAGTCAGCTTAAACCCCTTTGGGGCACGCATACCTCCCTAGCGTCGCCCCATTTTTTCTCACCGCATAAATCCTCAAATTGCATCAGGAATAGCTTGCCTCTACAAGTAAGCCATGTAAAATTTAACACTTGTGTAAAATATATTAAACAATGTTCCTATGCCTCATGCCGAACCCCAAGCGCCACGCTGTCGCGCGTATTACACCGACACCATTGCCGCTGAGCCTGATTATCCGCGACTTGAAGAATCTATTCGTGTTGACGTTGCCATTGTGGGTGGAGGCTTTACCGGCATCAATACGGCTTTAGAACTGGCTGAAAAGGGCTTAACGGTAGCGGTATTAGAGGCCAATAAAATAGCCTGGGGCGCCAGCGGGCGCAACGGTGGTCAAGTAACTGGCAGCTTGTCAGGCGACGGCGCTATGCAAAAACAGATGCGTGGCGTACTCGGTGATAGTGTCGATGATTTTATCTGGCAGCTGCGCTGGCGCGGTCACGATATTATCAAACAGCGCATTGAACGCTACGCGATTGATTGTGATCTACAATTTGGTCACCTCCACGCAGCATATAAACCCAGTCATTTAGACGAACTATTAGCGGCTCATGCTGAGGCTGAATCGCGCGGTATGGGCGATCAAGTCAGCCTGATTGACAAGAGCGTCATGCCGGATTATCTGGAAACGGATATTTATCACGGCGCCTTGTATAACAAAAAAAACATGCACTTAAACCCGCTCAAGCTTTGCCTGGCTGAAGCCGATGCAGCGCAGCGACTTGGGGTGCAAATTTANGAAAACACTATGGTGACTGACATTGTGCATGGCGATTTACCGCAGCTAATAAGCGCTGGCGGTAGCGTTACAGCAAATACCGTATTATTGGCAGGTAATGCCTATCACCGCCTGCAGCGCAAAAGCATGCGCGGCAAAATTTTCCCCGCGGCTGGCGGCATTGTGGCAACCGAACCCTTAGGCGATGACATTGCAGACGCTATCAATCCGAAAAATTTGGCCGTATACGACTGCCGTTTTGTGCTTGACTATTACCGGCTGACTGCTGACAAACGGCTATTATTTGGTGGCGGTGCTAACTATAGCGGTAAACCTTCACGCGATATTGCCGCTGAACTTCGCCCAGCGATTGAAAACACCTTTGCTCGCTTACGCGGCGTCAGAATCGACTACCAATGGAGCGGCATGATGGGTATTGTGATTAATCGCATCCCGCAGTTGGGCAAACTTTCTGACAACGTATTTTATGCCCAGGGCTATTCTGGCCATGGTATTGCCACCAGTCACATTGTGGCAGAAATCATGGCTAAGGCGATAACAGGGCATATGCAAGAATTTGACACCTTTGCTCACTGTAAACATGTCCGCATTCCAGGCACAGAGTGGCTGGGCAATCAATTCTTGGCCCTAGGTATGTGGTATTACCTGCTGCTGGAAAAGCTCAAATAAATGCTGCAGCAGCGGACGAGCTTTTGGTCGCTAATATTATTAGCGGTTTGCCTAGTCTGGGGCATTGAATTTTCACTGGTTCATCAAGCCCTGAATGAGATGGGGCCTCACAGTTTTAATGCGCTGCGCTTTTTGATTGCGGCAATAACGCTTCAGCTATATTGCATTCTCAAGCAGTATCGCTGGTGGCTAGAGCTTAGCTGGGCAGACGGTCTGCGCGGACTAATACTTGGGCTGCTGCTGTTTGCCGGCTTTGCCACGCAATCCATTGGCTTGCAATACACCAGCGCCAGCGTGGCCGGTTTTATTACTGGCCTCAACACCGTGTTTGTGCCGATTTTAGCCATGTTATTATTTCGTCAGGCTATGCCTTGGTATGTATGGCTAGCGGTAGCTATTGCAACTCTTGGCACCTCCTTGTTGACCGGCATCAATTTCCGCAGCGACTTCAGCAGTGGCCAATTTCAAGGTGAGCTATGGATGCTNGGCTGCGCCATTGCTTTTGCCGCACATATTATTTACACCGGGGTCTTTCTAAAGCAGCTGCCACCANTGGCACTGGCACAGTTACAGCTGATTACCGTAATGCTGCTTAGCTTTATTGCCGCATTTACATTTGAACCTGCGGCCGTGCAACAGGTGTATCAATCACTTTGGCTGAATAGCTCATTGATTGCATGGCTGGCGCTGTTAATTGGCGGCATACTTGCCACCGCATTTGCCTATGTGGCTCAAACCATGGCTCAGCAGCATTTGGCTGCTTGGCGAGTGGCGCTAATATTTGCCAGCGAACCGCTGTTTGCTGCATTAGGTGGCTATCTGATTTTAGACGAGCGGCTAACGCAGCTAGCCTGGATAGGCGCTGCCTGCATTATTTTAGCGATTGTCTTAGTCGATCAGCTCACCGGTGCTGATCCGCAAACTTAGACTCTCGCCCAGCCAAAATTTGCAACATCATCGCGGCGCCCATGCCGCTTGCGCCGAGTAGCATTATCATAATCATGATTTGATAGCGTACCGCGATTAATGGTGATACCCCTGAAAGAATTTGCCCGGTCATCATGCCTGGCAATGCGACTAGGCCCACCGCTAATAGGCCGTTAATTTGCGGAATCATTGCCGCATGAAAGGCGATGATTTTTGCCTGATGTGGCGATGTTAAATTTGCACGCTCAGCCGCATAACGTTCAGCGCTGAGGCTAATGGCATTCATTGTGTTTGCCAAGTACATGCCGGCTAAGGGGATTAATAAATCGGGCTGATACCATGAGGCCGCCTGTAAAATGCACACAACGCTCAAAAATAAGTGCAGCACTACCGCCACCGCTAAAGAAAAGGTGGCCGCCAATAGATAAGCTGACTGATCGCGCACTGGCCGAATAGCTATCCAAGCGGCAACCATCAGCATGATTATAACAATCAACGCACTGAGCCAGGGCGATGGTTTCGCAAAGATACTCAATAATACATAGCCCACCGCAACCAGCTGCAGCAACATGCGCAGCACCGCAACAGCGAGCTCTCGCAAGTTACCCTGCCATTGTCGATATATGCCGCCGATGATGATCAGTGGTATTACACACCAGCTTAAGTCAAGCCAAGCGATTTCTGTCATGCGCTGACTACCTCCTTATGTTATCTGCATGCTAACAAGCTTTGCTATTTCTCCCAATAAGTAGCTGATCATGCAAAACAAAAAAGTAGCAGCCACAAAAAAGCCCGCACGCGGCGGGCTTGTTAGCAATGTATCTGCTATTTATTGGTTTTTACCGCGGTCCACATACGTGAGCCTATACGATCATACTTTGCATCGGTGACCGGGAAGGTAAATAAATTCGCCGCAACTTCTTCTGTTGGGTAGATAGATTCATCTTCGATAATATCTTCTTCAATCATCTCGTTAGACGCAGGGATTGCATTAGGGTACCAAACATAGTTGGTAATTTCGGCAATCACATCTGGACGCATCAGATAATCCAAGAAGATATGTGCGTTTTCGACATTATCTGCATCCTTTGGAATCGCCAGCATGTCGAACCATAGGCCGGCACCTTCTTTTGGAATAATGTAGGCAACTTCAACCCCATTTTCAGCTTCATCTGCACGGTCCATCGCCTGCATGATATCGCCCGACCAGCCTACGCTGACACATACATCGCCATTAGCTAAATCATTGATGTATTGTGAGGAGTGAAAGTAGCGCACGTGCGGACGCATACCGGTTAATACGTCTTTCACTTTGCCGTTTAATAGCTCCGTGCTTTCTGATTTTGCATCTTCACCTAAGTAGGCTAAAACGGTAGGCACGATCTCATCCCATGCGTCTAAAACGGTAATCCCGCAATCCGCTAATTTTGCAGCGACTTCCGGCTTAAACACTAAATCCCAGCTGTCTAAAGGAAAATCTTCGCCCAAGCGCTCTTGCACTTTCGCGACATTGATGCCGATACCGGTGGTGCCCCATAAGTACGGTACTGAATGCGCATTGCCAGGGTCATTGGCGGCCAGCTTGCTCATTAATGCTGGATCCAAGTTTTTCGCATTAGCTAGCTTTGATTTATCAAGTGGCTGGAAAACGCCAGCCTGAATTTGACGTGCTAAAAACGATGCCGATGGCACAACCAGGTCGTAGCCGGTTTTACCCGAAAGTAATTTCGCTTCCAGCACATCATTGCTGTCAAACACGTCATAGGTGACTTTAATCCCGGTTTCTTTTTCGAAATTCGCCAATGTATCTTCGGCAATATAATCCGACCAGTTGTAGACATTTAAGGTTTTACCCTCAGCCATGGCGCCCGATGCAACGGTAATTAAGCTCGCTGCCAGCATCTGTTTAAATGATTTCATAGTATCCCCTCGATGTTATGTCATTTAAATTACGAATTATCTGTGATCATTTGAATTTCTTTTTGTCGCTGTATTTCTTTGCGACGCATAAGCCACCAGGCAATAAAGCTTGCCATCGATACCGCCAATACCAACAGCGTTGCTAGCGCGTTAATCTTCGGGCTAACGCCCAATCGCACTGACGAAAAAACAACCATGGGCAAGGTGGTGGAGCCAGGGCCTGAAACGAAACTAGCAATTACTAAGTCATCTAAGGATAGTGTAAAAGCCAGCAGCCAGCCGGAAAAAAGCGCCGGCGCAATCATTGGTAAGGTAATCGAGAAAAACACCGTCATTTTATTGGCACCAAGGTCCATTGCTGCCTCTTCAATGTCGCGATCCATTTCACGCAGCCGCGATGACACAACAACCGCCACATAGGCCATATTAAAGGTAGTATGAGCGATCCAAATCGTGAGCATACCGCGCTCAGAGGGCCAGCCAAGCACTTGCGCCATCGTGACAAACAGCAGTAATAAGGACAGCCCCGTAATGACTTCTGGCATCACCAACGGTGCGGTTATCATGCCGGTAAACAGCGTTTTGCCGCGGAACCGTCCATAGCGAACCAATAAAATCGCTGCCAGAGTGCCTAAAATCACTGCACCGCTGGCGCTTAGAAAACCAATTTTTAAACTCATCCACACCGCGCTCATCATTTGTTCGTCACGGAATAGCTCGCCATACCATTTGGTCGAAAAGCCGGCCCATACCGTGACTAGGCGCGATTCGTTGAAGGAGTAAAAAATTAAAATAAAAATCGGCAAGTATAAGAACAAAAAGCCGGCAAATAATATGCCCCAGCTGCCAAGGCCAAAGCCGCGTGTCGCAGACCTCATGAGCGCGGCTCCTCAAACTCTTTCGCCTGATAACGCTGAAACAGCGTGATCGGCAAAATTAAAAGCAGCAGCATCACCACCGCCACAGCCGAGGCGCCTGGCCAGTTACGTGCGTTAAAGAACTCATTCCAGAGTAGCTTGCCAATCATCAAGGTATCGGGCCCGCCCAACAGCTCAGGAATGACAAATTCGCCAACCGAAGGAATAAACACCAGCATTGAGCCTGCAATAATGCCGGCGGTAGAAAGCGGCAAGGTAACGGTTAAAAACGCGCGTATTGGTGAAGCACCAAGATCAGCAGCAGCCTCAAGCAGACTGGGCTCGTGCTTTATAAGATTGGTGTAGATCGGTAAGATCATAAAAGGCAGGTATGCATAAACGATACCGATGTAAACCGCGATAGGGGTATGTAACATCTCCAGCGGCTGGTCAATCAAGCCCATTGCCTGCAAGGCATTATTTATAAGACCATTACCTTTCAGCAGCCCAATCCAGGCGTAAATACGAATTAAAAATGATGTCCAGGAAGGCAAAATTACCAGCATCAGCGCAAAATTTCGGCTGTGTGGCGGTAATTTACAGATGGCATACGCCATCGGGTAGCCAATTAATAAACACAATAGCGTAGATACTAGGGCGATTTTAGCTGAGCTCAGATAGGCCGACCAGTACAGATCATATTGGTACAGATCGATGTAGTTAAACAGATTCAAGCTGATATTCAGCACGTCATCTGTGATAGACAGTAGCTCGGTAAACGGAGGCTGTGCTAACTGCGACTCGGCAAAACTAATCTTTAAAACAATAAAAAACGGTACTAAAAAGAATAAGATCAGCCAGGTATAAGGCAGCGCCACAACTGACCATTGTGCCATGCGCTTCAGGTTTTTGGCGCGCCAAGCCTGCAGGTCATAGGTTTTCATGCGGTTAATACCACGCCACTATTATCATCCCAGCTAATATAGACTGGGTCACCCCAGGTTAGCCGGTCGCGGCCGTCGCCTGCGCGCAAACGTTGACTATTGGCAACCGATGCTAGTGCAATTTTGCCTGAGCGCAGCTTGATATGGTAAATCGAGTGGCTGCCCAGATAAGCAATGTCTTCAATACTGCCTTGGCTAAAATTGAAATCTTCTGCTGGCTTGTCACGGCTTACGCGCAGTTTTTCTGGCCGCACCGCAAACGCGATATCCATGCCGGCGGCACCTGACACCCCATGAGACACATAGATCGGCACATCCAAATCTTGACTGCTGATTTGCAAATGGCTGGGTTCATCAACCGAAAGCGTACCCTCAAACACATTGACCGAGCCGATAAACTCCGCCGTCATGCGAGAATTTGGCTGCTCGTAGACTTCAAGAGGCGAGCCGATCTGACGAATTTCACCAGCATCCATAATGCCAACCCGATCGGCCATGGTCATAGCTTCTTCTTGATCATGGGTAACCATCACACAGGTCACGCCCACCGATTCAATAATATCGACAATTTCTAACTGCATTTGGGTGCGCAATTTTTTGTCTAATGCACCCATCGGCTCGTCTAATAATAATAGCTTGGGCTCCTTGGCCAAGCTTCGCGCGAGCGCTACGCGTTGCTGCTGACCGCCTGACAGCTGATGCGGTTTACGCTTCGCAAATTGCTGCATCTGCACCAGGGTTAACACTTCATCAACTTTCTGTGCGATATGATTTTTAGCCATACCGTCTTGTTTCAAGCCAAAGGCAATATTTTGCGCCACGCTCATATGCGGAAACAGTGCGTACGACTGAAACATCATATTCACTGGGCGCTCATGCGGCGGCACGCCCAACATGCTCTGCCCATCCAGCACAATATCGCCAGCGCTGGGCGCTTCAAAGCCAGCCAACATTCTAAGCAAGGTAGATTTTCCGCAGCCGGAAGCACCCAGTAACGCAAAAATCTCACCCTGATAGATATCTAAGCTGACATCATTGACGGCTTTGAAACCGTCAAAATCTTTGACAACTTGCTGAATGGATAAATGTACGGTTTTATTATCACCAACTGAGGATGACATCAAAATTCTCCAAGACCAAATACACCGTGGCGAATATTAATAAGCAAAGTTGTTGCCAACTTATGTAATATTTAACAGTAGTGTTCAATTTTTTTCACAGCCTAAGCGAAATATAGACTAAGTACCAACCATTCATCGCCTAGAAAGGCTGTTTAATAAATCAAACAGCCGCGACATCATGTAAGCCTGCAAAATGGCGCACCATGACAGCGCCACTTTTTGTCAGCCGCACCTCAGAGGTGCATAACCATGTGCCCAGCCCCTGTACCGTAGCCCGCACTGATTTGGACAGCCTCGCTCATTTGAAAGCCCGCCGCTTGCCAAAACCCGCTAGAGCCCTGTACCGCAACTAAATGTACTTGCCGAAACTGCATCAGACGTGCAGAATTTACTACAGCATCGACCAAAACTGCAGCGCCACCTTTACCCTGTGCGGCAGTAGCTAAAGCAAGGTCGTGAATAAATAGGGCATCTGCGTCAATATCGCTGGCAAGCACCTGGTTTAGGCTTGGCACGCTGGCGATGGGCCAGGGATGGCTCAAACAATAGCCGATAAATTGCTGTTGCTGTTTCAAGCCAAAGCAGCTATCTGGCGACAGCTGCCACTTTGATTGCAGTGACCGCATCGATTCATGCAGTTCGTCGGCATATACTTGATGCTGAATCTGCATAATCAACGGCCAGTCGCTTGCAAGCAGCGGCGTGGTTGAGAAGCCAAGATGTTCTGAGGTACGCATAATATGACTCACATTTTTGCCTATGGTACGTTGATGTACCCTGAGCTGTTACAACAGCTGACGGGTCGACAGTGGCAACTTGAGTCGGCTAAATTAACACAGTTTAGTCGACATATTTTGATGGCACCTGGTTTTAGCCAGTCGCCGGTGATTGTGCCAAACCCAGCAGGCGAGGTGGTCGGCAAAATTATGTACAATGTCGATGCTGCCACGCTAGCTTTGCTTGACGCTTATGAATGTGTTGATGACGGCGTATATCAGCGCGTTTCTGCCGTCGCGCAACTGCACGGCTCCGAAAAACCCTTATCCGTTGACTGCTATTGCTTAGGCAGTAACCGTATCCCCTATGCCGGCGAATGGCAAGCTGCTGCGTTTGAAGCTGATCACTATCAGACCTTTAAACAGCAGATCATCCCCGAGTTTTTGCAGGAATATTATGCCAATGACTGAAAGTCGGATTTTAGTAGTCTCGGCACTCGCTTCCGCGGCATTTGCGCTCTATGGCCTGGTTTTAGGCATTATCAGCCACTCCGGCATGATCTTATTTGATGCGGTTTATTCGACGATCACCATCGTCTTAACTTTGCTCTCGATTTATATTATCAAGCTAGCTGAAGCCAAGCAGTCAGCGCGCTTTCCTTATGGTAAGGCACTGTTTGAGCCGATGTTTGTGTTCTTTCAATCGCTGGCATTGATTGGCATGTGTGTATTTACAGCCAGCGCAGCCATCACTGATCTGCTCAGTGGCGGTCGTTATGTGGCGCCAAGCCTCGGCTTAATTTACGCCAGCATCTGCAGTCTTGGCTGTTTCAGCATGGCCTGGTTGATTAAGCGATGTAACCGCAATTTACAATCATTACTGATCAGCTTAGAGGGCAAGCTTTGGCTCGGCGATGCATACCTTAGCACTGCGGTATTACTTGGCTTTGCGCTGAGTTTTTTACTGCAATTATCTGCCTGGCCGCAGTGGGTTGTGTATGCCGACCCCATCATGGTGCTGATTGCCTCTGCTGCGTTTATTATGATTCCAACCCGACTTGCCTATCGCTCCATCAAAGAAGTGTTACTTCATCGAGCCGACCCTGACACCGTTGACAGTATTCGCCAGGCTTTGCTGCAAAGCCTACAAGGTCAACATATTGAGGTGGATGATTACCGGCTTAAAGTGGTCAGAACGGGGCGCGAGCTATCGGTTGAGGCAAATTTGTTGATCGCTCAAGGCCGGTATTTTGATGCCGCCACGGCCGACCGCATCAGGGCCGACTTACTCACTACAGCGAAACAGCATGCAGCGCAGCAATTCATCAATGTCAGCGCAACGGCAGAGCGGCAGTGGCTGTGACTATCTCTGTCTACCTATGACTACGGCTTTTTATAGGTCGGCAGGGGTGGTGCAGGACACCAGTCGGCAGTCTTGTTCAAACGGATTACGGAAGCGATGCTCTTGCCGAGAATCAAAGTAATATCCCTGACCAGCTTCGACGATATACACTTCACCTGCGACGGTAAGCTCCATCTTGCCACTCAGAATATACCCGGCTTCTTCACCTTCATGCATATACATATCTTCGCCCGTGTCTGCGCCCGGGGCTAAATTTTCTACCATGAACGACATTTGACGATTTGGAAAGGCTTTACCGATCAACCGCCAATCCAGTCCGGGAATAGACGTATCTAAAAAATCCTGTGAATCATAAACCACCGGCATATCAACTCGTGACGAATCTTCTGAGTCAAAGAATTCCATCAGCGACATCGGCAGCCCTGATAAAACTTTTTTCAAGGAGCTGACGCTTGGACTAACGCTGTTTTTTTCGATCATCGAGATAGTAGAGTTGGTAACGCCGGCTCGTTTCGCTAACTCGCGCTGCGATAATCCCGATTTTTTTCGCACTTCTGCCAAACGTTTTCCTACATCCACCCTACAATACCTACTTTATGTTTAAAATTACGGACACACTGCTCAGTATATCGTACTCTTTAAACTGAGCGAAGTAGAAGATTTAAGGCTTTTCAGCAGCGCCGAAATCTTGTACATTTGTCAATTATATTAATCATTTGTTTTTTATATTGAACATGTTAAACCCACGCACCCATTCCAGTGAATACCCCGAATCCTATTATGCTGCGACCTTGGTCTATCACGATCGTTACCCCATATTAGAACAAAAGCTGGAGACTCAAGTGTGTGTTATCGGTGCTGGTTTCAGTGGCGTAAATACCGCCCTAGAGCTAGCCGAACGCGGTTTTAATGTGGTTTTGCTAGAAGCGTTTCGGATTGGCTGGGGCGCCTCTGGACGCAATGGCGGTCAGCTGATTCAAGGCATTGGCCATGGTCTTGAGCCTTTCGAAAAAGCCTTAGGTGAAGAAGGCATTGAGGCCATTGAAGCGATGGGCTTTGAGTCGGTCAATATCGTTAAAGATCGTGTTGCCAAGTATCAAATCAACTGTGATTTGAAAATGGGCTATTGCGACCTAGCCAATAAGCCTAGACATATGCAAGAACTGATGGCGCATAAAGCCTGGCTAGACAAGGTTGACTATCCGCATGAGACACGCTTATTAGAGTCTCATGAAATGTCGCAAGTAGTAGGCTCAGAGAGCTATATTGGCGGCCTTATTGATATGGGAAGTGGGCACTTACATCCGCTTAACCTGGTATGTGCAGAGGCACAGGCCGCGCATCGGCTTGGCGTGCAAATTTTTGAGCAATCCGCCGTGATCGACATTGAACAGGGCACGCGCCATCGGATTGTGACGGCCAAAGGTGAAGTCCAAGCAGACAGCTTGGTGATTTGTGGCAATGCCCACGTCGCCGGCCTCGACAAACAGCTGGAGGGGCAGGTGTTGCCCGCAGGCAGCTATGTGATTGCCACCGAACCGCTGTCTGCTGAGGTGCGTCAGCGGGTTTTGCCTCAAGACATGGCCGTTTGTGACCAACGTGTGGATTTGGATTATTATCGTTTAAGCAGTGATGGGCGGCTATTATTCGGTGGCTTATGCACCTACTCCGGGCGAGACCCAAAAGATATTGTCGCTGCTTTGCGCCCCAATATGGATAAAGTATTTCCTTACTTAAAAGATGTAGCGATTGACTATGCTTGGGGTGGCATGATTGGCATTGGGGCTAATCGATTTCCTCAGGTTGGCAGACTCAGAGACAATGTATATTTTGCCCAGGCCTACTCAGGCCACGGGGTTAATGTGACCCACATGGCTGCCAAAGTGATCGCCGAATCAATTAGCGGCGAAACCGATCGTATTGCGTGGTTTGAAAAAGTCAGTCACATCCAATTTCCAGGCGGCAGGCGCTTTCGCTCACCGCTGCTGGCAATTGGCATGCTATATCATCGTCTCAAAGACTGGTTTTAGCCCTGCTATAGCTTAATCCAGGTAGACTTTAACTCGGTGTATTTATCAAAGGCATGCAGCGACTTGTCGCGCCCGTTACCGCTTTGCTTAAAGCCGCCAAAGGGCGCGGTCATATCGCCGCCATCATATTGATTCACCCATACAGAACCGGCTTGTAGTTTTCTAGCCATGCGGTGCGCTCGGCTTAGATCGGCGGTCCAGACACCTGCTGCCAGCCCATAGATAGAGTCATTTGCCATCGCTAATGCCTCGGCCTCATCATGAAAACGAATCACCGACAAAATCGGGCCAAAAATCTCTTCCTGTGCGATAGGCATGTCATTGCTGACGTTTTCAAAAATTGCGGGCTGCACGTAAAAGCCATTGCTAACCGGTTCGACCTGCTCGCCTCCCAGCGACAAGCTTGCCCCATCAGCTACGCCTGAGGCAACATATCGCAGCACTTGCTGCATTTGCGTATCATCAACCGTGGCACCCACGGCCGTTGACGGGTCAAGAGGATTGCCGGGCTGCCATGCCTTGAAGGCTTGATGCAGTTTAGCGATAAATTCATCTGCCACACTATCCTGTACCAATAGTCGCGAGCCGGCGGTGCAAACTTCACCTTGGTTGTAACAAATAGCCGAAGCTGCTGCCTCTGCCGCCGCATCAAGGTCGGGCGCATCGGCAAATATAATATTGGCAGACTTGCCGCCTGCCTCTGACCAAACCCGCTTCATATTGGTTTCACCGGCCATCACCATCAGCCGTTTGGCAACGCCCGTGGAGCCAGTAAACACTAAGGTGTCAACGGCCATATGCCGCGCCAGTGCCTCACCAACGGTATGACCAAAGCCAGGTAATACATTAAAAACACCGCTGGGAATCCCCGCTTGATGGGCTAGCGCTGCTAATTTTATCGCAGTTAATGGCGACTTTTCAGAAGGTTTAAGAATGACCGAGTTACCCATGGCGAGCGCCGGTGCAAATTTCCACGCTGCCATAATCATCGGGAAGTTCCATGGTACGATAGCCGCCACAACGCCAACCGGATTTCGAGTAACCAGACCTAACTGATCGACCGGCGTGGCAGCAATTTCGTCGTAAATTTTATCGGTAGCTTCAGCTGTCCAGCGCAGTGCTCTCAACGCGCCAGTGACATCAACGCTGAGCGAATCACCGATCGGCTTGCCCATATCTAAGGTTTCTAATAAGGCCAGCTCATCTTGATGCGCTTCAATTAAATCGGCGAATTTGAGCAATATCGTTTTGCGTTCTGCGGGTGCTTTTTCAGACCATACGCCTGCAGCAAACTGGCGTTTCGCGCTATCGACGGCAATATCCACATCTGCCTTTGCCGTACTGGCTACCTCAGCCAGCAGGCGGCCATCGATTGGGCTGATACATTTAAACGTTTCGCCACTTTGCGCATCTTGATAATCGCCATCGATAAATGCTCGACCTTCAATCGTCAATGACGCTGCTAAAGATTGCCAATAGTCTAAGGTATTTTTGCCTGCCATGACTGCCTCCAATTTTAATTTACTGCTGTCACGCAGCAGTGGCTATTCGTTAATGCTATGCACCATACGGATTTTACTTATCTTTTCAATCTAAGTTTCAATATTTTGAACAGTTTTGCCACACTGAATTATCAGTTAAGTCAATAATAGCTTGGGCTTAAGGGATTTTTTGAAAAAATGCGCCGAATCCGAAATATCCGCTTGATGTTTTATTTATTTTACATAAACTGCACTTATTATGTTCAATATATCACACAGAGGCTTTGAGAATGTCGAACTCTGACACATCAAACAACGACGCATTTTGGATGCCATTTACCGCTAATCGTCAGTTTAAACAACAGCCACGCATGATGGTATCGGCTGAGGGTATGTATTACACCTCAGACGATGGGCGAAAAATCTTAGATGGCACCGCAGGCTTGTGGTGTACCAATGCAGGTCATGGTCGTCAGGCCATCTCTGATGCCGTCAGTCAGCAGATTCAAACCCTGGATTTTGCCCCGACCTTTCAAATGAGCCATCCCTTGCCGCACCAGTTCGCCGATCGTCTGGTTCAGCACAGTCCTGATAATATGGATCATGTGTTTTTCACCAACTCAGGTTCAGAGTCGGTCGACACGGCTTTGAAAATTGCGCTGGCTTATCATCGAGCCAAAGGTAACCCCTCGAAAACACGCTTGATTGGTCGTGAACGCGGATACCACGGGGTGGGTTTCGGCGGCATCTCGGTTGGCGGGCTAGGTAATAACCGTCGCGCGTTTGGCAGTCTTTTAACCGGCGTAGACCATCTGCCGCATGCTTATTTACCGCAGCAGACCTTTGCGCATGGTCAGCCCGCCGAGGGCGCCTATTTAGCCGATGCACTTGAAGATATGGTGCTGTTACACGGTGCTGAAAACATCGCCGCGGTCATCGTTGAGCCATTGGTTGGCTCTGCAGGGGTCTATGTACCGCCGCTCGGATACTTAGAGCGATTGCGGGCGATTACCGCCAAGCACGATATTTTATTGATATTCGACGAGGTCATCACTGGCTTTGGCCGCGTTGGTACCGGTTTCGCGTCAACGCGCTTCGGCATCACGCCTGATTTAATGACCACCGCCAAAGGTTTAACCAACGGCGCTTTGCCCATGGGTGCAGTGTTTGTGGGTAATCATGTGCACGATGCCTTTATGCATGGGCCAGAGGAAGTGATTGAACTTTTCCATGGCTATACTTATTCCGGTCACCCTGTGGCAGCAGCGGCAGGTATGGCAACACTCGACATTTATGAGAATGAGGGGCTATTCCAGCGTGTGTTCGAGATTGAAGAGTATTGGCAGCAGGCGGTGCACGGTCTGCGCCGTTTCGACGCGGTCAAGGATATTCGCAATCTCGGCCTAGTCGCGGGGATTGAACTGCACGCCGGCGATAAGCCAGGCGCGAACGGTTATGAAGTATTTAATCATTGCTTCTGGAAAGGCAATACGCTGGTGCGCTGCACGGCCGACACGATTGCCTTGTCGCCACCGTTAACCATTAATCATGAACAAATTGACCAATTAGTTGCCGCCTTAGGCGATGCGATTGAAAGCTTACACAATTAGGTGATATATGAAACAGCTAACACATTTTATCAATGGCGAAATAGCCGCCGCCAGTGATCGCTCAGCGCCGGTATTTAATCCAGCGACCGGACAACAGACCGCTGAAGTCTCTCTAGCCAGTGTGGCAGAAGTAGAGGCGGCTATTGCTGTCGCAAAAGAGGCTTTTGACCAATGGTCGGCGGTTACGCCACTCAATCGATCGCGCATTCTGTTTAAATTCAAAGCGATCCTAGAGGAGCGAAAAGACGAATTAGCAGCAGCGATTACCCAAGAACACGGCAAAGTATATGAAGATGCCTGTGGTGAAATTACCCGCGGTATGGAGGTGGTTGAATTTGCATGCGGCATACCTCAGTTACTCAAAGGCGACTATACCGAGCAAGTGGGTCGAGGTATCGATTCCTATTCAACCAGCCAGCCATTAGGTGTGGTTGCCGGTATAACGCCCTTTAATTTTCCAGCGATGGTGCCTATGTGGATGTGGCCGGTAGCCATTGCTACAGGCAACACCTTCATACTTAAGCCTTCAGAAAAAGACCCAAGTGCGACCTTTTTAGTGGCCGAATGGCTTAAAGAAGCAGGCCTGCCCGATGGCGTATTTAATATCGTCAATGGCGATAAAGAAGCAGTCGATGTGTTATTAACCCATGCTGATATACAGGCGGTAAGCTTTGTTGGTTCAACGCCAATCGCTGAATACATTTACAGCACAGCGTCTGCACATGGCAAACGCGTACAGGCACTGGGTGGGGCTAAAAACCACCTTGTGGTGATGCCCGATGCCGATCTCGACGGTGCCGTCAATGCCCTGATGGGTGCAGCCTTTGGTTCTGCTGGCGAGCGCTGTATGGCGATTTCTGTTGCCGTCGCCGTCGGCGATATTGCTGACAGCTTAGTCGAAAAGTTAGCGGAGAAAGCCAAAGGGCTTAAAGTCGGTAATGGTGAAGAGCGTGGTCTTGATATGGGCCCATTAGTGACCAAAGAACACCTGGCTAAAGTGAAAGGCTATGTAGACTTGGGTGTCGAAGAGGGAGCAAGCTTGGTCGTGGATGGTCGAGAGCACAGCGTTGCCGGTCACGAGCATGGCTATTTCATGAATGGCTGCTTATTTGATCATGTCACCACCGATATGCGCATCTATCAAGAAGAAATTTTTGGCCCGGTATTGTGTGTTGTTCGTGTACCCGATTACGCCACCGCAGCTAAGATGATTAACGACCATGAATTTGGTAATGGCACTTCGATTTACACACGCTCTGGCGGCGTGGCCCGAAAATTTGCGCACGACATTCAAGTGGGCATGGTTGGCGTGAATGTGCCTATCCCTGTGCCAATGGCGTTTCACGCCTTTGGTGGTTGGAAGCGTTCACTGTTTGGTTCTAATCATGTACATGGTGAAGAGGGTGTGCGTTTTTATACCAAGCGTAAAGCTGTCACCATTCGTTGGCCAGAAGACGGTTTGGCTGCTGAATTTAATATGCCAACCATGAAGTAAAACCTATGTCCTTAGATTTAATTCAAGATTTAAACACGCAGTCGGTGCAAGCCGAAACCTACTTGCCCGATGCTGAAAAAATCAAGCAAGGCTCGCCTGAGCAAAATGTATGGAATCTGTTCTCATCCAAAGATGAGAAATTCCATGCAGGCGTTTGGGATGCCCAAGCAGGGGCTTGGACCGTCAGTTATGATGAGGATGAGTTTTGCTATATTTTAGCTGGCGAGTCGATCATCCATGATGAAATGGGGCAGACGAAAACCGTTAAAGCCGGCGATTATTTTACCGTAGCTGCGGGTTTTAAGGGGACTTGGGAAGTGCCCGAATATTGTAAAAAAATCTACGTGATCTACGAGGCATAAAATCATCATGCGCACCGAACACACCGGCTCTTATTACGCAGCCAGCCGCCACGATAAGACTGATAGACCACGCCTGCGTGAACACATTGATGCCGACGTTTGCGTTATTGGGGCGGGCTATACCGGTATTTCAAGTGCGCTACATTTAGCCGAGTCAGGCTTTAAAGTGGTAGTGCTGGAAGCGGCCCGTATCGGTTTTGGTGCCAGCGGGCGCAACGGTGGCCAATTGGTCAATAGCTACAGCCGCGATATCGATGTGATTACCCGCAGCTATGGTGAGCAGACTGGAAATGCGTTTGGCGC
>JABSRR010000014.1 GCA_013215025.1 Pseudomonadales bacterium | reverse complement strand
GCATCTATCTGTACTAATTGAAACCATGCGCCGCGAAGGTTTCGAACTTGGCGTATCGCGCCCAGAGGTCGTACAAAAAGAAATCGACGGCGAGCTGCAAGAGCCCTATGAATCGGTCACCATCGATATTGAAGAAGAACACCAGGGTAAGGTCATGGAAGAGCTTGGCTTGAGAAAAGCTATTATGTCGAATATGGAACCTGACGGAAAAGGACGGGTAAAAATGGAGTTTATTGCACCGTCTCGCGGTCTGATCGGCTTTCGCGGGCAATTTCTCACCCTAACTTCGGGTTCTGGCATTTTAACCAGCGTATTTGATCACTGGGGCTCGATTGCCGAAGGAGAAGTAATCTCTCGCATTAACGGTGTGTTAGTGTCGATGGTCAAAGGCAAAACGCTCAGTTATGCTCTCTACAATCTCCAAGATCGCGGGCGTCTATTCCTAGGTCATGGTGTAGACGTTTATGAAGGACAAATCATCGGCATTCATTCGCGCGATAACGACTTAGTGGTCAATCCTACCAAGGCCAAACAACTGACCAATGTACGCGCCTCTGGTAGCGACGAAGCACTGACGCTAACGCCACCGATCAAGCATACGCTAGAGCAAGCACTTGAATTTATTGAGGACGATGAGCTAGTCGAGGTAACGCCCGAATCTATTCGTATTCGCAAAAAATTGCTCACTGAAAACGAGCGTAAACGCGCCTCTCGATAAACAGCATTGAAAAGCCTATAAAAAGCCCTGGTTCAGGGCTTTTTTATTTATACTGAATGTATAAGCGCTTACAGCAGCCAATTAGTTAGCGGCATGCGCCGAGAGTAGAGAGGAGCATCGGATGCAATACGGTCAAGGCGATAGTTCATATAAAGCAGCAGGCGAGCTGCCGGGCATCGAAAAACTGGTTGATGCGTTTTATCGTTATATGGACAGCCTCGAACAAGCCAAAACAATTCGCGCCATGCATCAAGACGACTTAAGCGAAGCCAGAAAACGGCTGAGCTATTTTTTGTCGGCTTGGCTTGGCGGGCCAAAACTCTATTCACAGCACTGGGGACCCATTTCAATCCCAAAGCTGCACCGTCAATTTCCGATTGATCAATCCGCACGTGATGCCTGGCTACTATGCATGCAAAAAGCGATAGCCGAGCAAGATTATGCCGAAGATTTTAAACAGTATCTGCTTGAGCAACTCAAAGTACCAGCCGATAGAATTTTAATGCTGCAAAATATGCAGTAATATCTAGCTATTACTGTAGATATTAACATCACGCTAAAAGGACCATCATGCACGTTTTTGTTACCGGTGCCACCGGCTTTGTTGGCTTTCATACTGTCATGGCGCTGCATAAGGCTGGGCACTCTATTCGTTTTGGCGTTCGCAACGCGGAGAAAATGAAACGGCTATATGCCCCCTACGGCATCGACACATCTGATTTTGCCATTGGTGAAATCACCGACGCCGAGGCCATTCAGCAAGGCTTACAGGGCTGTGATGCCGTCGTTCATACCGCGGCGGTGGTCAGCATGGACCCCAATAAAGCCGAGCACATGATGCACACCAATCTTACCGGCACCAAGCTGGTGATTGGCGGCGCTGTCAAACTGGGTATCAAGTCGATTGTTTATGTCTCCAGTGTGGCTGCCATCTATGACCCTAACGCCGATATTATCAACGAAGCGACACCGCTGTCCCACCCCAACACAGCCTATGGCAAGTCTAAACAACAGTGCGAGATGTATGTGCGCGGCTTGATTGATGCCGGCGCTAATATTGCCATTACTTATCCATCTGCGGTTGTTGGCCCGCAAGACCCCGCTATGAGCGAAGGTAATCAAAGCATAAAAATTCAGATCAATATTGCCTGCGTCAACACCAGCTCAGGCCAACAAATCATCGACGTTAGAGACCTTGCAGCTGTTCATGTTGGCTTGCTCAGTCAATCACTGTCGGGTCGCTATGTCGTTGGCGGTGAGTTTTTGCCTTGGCGTGAGCTTAGCGCCACCATTGACCGGGTTACACAAAAAACAACGCGCAAGCTGTCGGTCGCCAAACCTCTACTTATGCTTGGCGGCATTTTAGCCGACTGGCTAGGCAAGCTGATACCGCATAATTTACCGTTTAGCCGCGAAGCCATGATGTACGCCACACAGTGGATTTATGCCGATGACAGCAAGGTTAGCAAAGCGCTTGATATTACATTTAGACCCATTGATGAGACATTACGAGATACGATTTTTTGGCTAGCGGAGACTAAGCATATTAATCCACACTGGGCCGACAATATCGATATTGAAAGCGTTGAGCGCTATCCAACACAGTCATGAAAGCATTAATTCAGCGAGTACGCGAGGCCTCTGTATCCATTGACGCCGCGCAATTTAGCCATATTAATCAAGGCTTACTCGTATTGTTAGGCGTTGGGCATGATGACAATGAAAAAACCGCCGACTTACTGTTACAAAAGCTTTTGCATTATCGTATTTTTGCTGACGCCAACGATAAAATGAATCTAAACCTGCAGCAGATTGATGGCGAGCTATTAATTGTCTCGCAATTTACCCTGATGGCTGACACCAGCAAGGGACGTCGCCCAAGCTTTACAACCGCCGCCGAACCTTCAAGGGCAGAACAGCTGTACCAATACTTTGTCAATCAGGCCAAAGCTTGTTATCACAGTGAGCGAGTGCAAACTGGGCAGTTCGCAGCAGATATGCAAATCAGCTTAGTGAATGATGGGCCTGTTACGTTTATGTTAGAGGTGTGAATAAGGCGTGAGCAACTTGCAACACAGCCCGCTATTTGAGGCAGGCTCGCTCGGTGAGATTGCGATCAAGAACCGCATCATTATGGCGCCGCTCACGCGCACACGTTGTGATGCCGGGCATATGCCAAATGCACTGATGGCAGAGTACTATGCACAGCGCGCTTCAGCTGGGTTGATCATTGCTGAAGCCACCATGGTCACCCCGCAAACGAGTGCATTTATTCATGAACCTGGCATATATAATCACGCGCAGCAGCTAGCCTGGCAAGACGTTACCGAGGCGGTTCATGCGCAGAACGGCAAAATCGTGCTGCAACTCTGGCATGGCGGTCGCGCTTGCCACCCAGCACTTAACCAAGGGCTAACCCCAGTATCTGCAAGCGCCAAAGCGATAGAAAACGCGCTGGCTATTACCCCCGAGGGCAAGCAGCCTTTTAGCAAACCACGGGCAATGCAACAAGAAGATATAGACGCCGTGGTTGAGGATTTTCGTGCTGCATCGCAGCGTGCGAAAGCGGCCGGCTTTGATGGCATAGAATTACATGCAGCCAACGGCTATCTGATCGATCAATTTTTACGCGATAGCTGCAATCAACGCGATGATGCGTTTGGCGGTAGCCTTGCTAATCGCTGTCGACTATTACGCCTTATACTCGATGCCGTGATTGATATATGGGGACCGGGTCGTGTTGGCATTAGACTATCACCGATTAATCAATATAACGATATGCGCGACAGTGATGCAGAGGCATTAATCATTTATCTCGCAGACATGCTTAATCAATACCCTTTAGCCTATGTACATATCATGCGGGGTGACAGCATGGGCGCAGCGCTTATTGATGTGCTTAGCCCAGCTAGACAGCATTATCATGGCGCCATTATCAGTAATATGGCTTATCAGGCAGCAGAAGCCGCGCAGCATATACAAAGTAAAAAAGCTGATGCCATTGCCTTTGGCACGCTGTTTATTGCCAACCCGGACTTAGTGAAACGCCTTCAATATGGCGAATCGCTCAATGATGTCGACTACAGCAAACTTTATAGCAAAGGTGCAGCAGGCTATACCGATTACCCAACGCTAACAACACAGCAAGCTGCTAAAACTTAAGCTATTGCTATAAGCTAGCGTTGCGAGAAGCTAGCGCTGCGAGGCAATGGTAAAGCGCGTACAGTGAATGCCTAACGGGTGCTCAATCGTGGCGACACACTCGTTGCAGTGCAAACAACGACTTTTTGCGGTCTTACCCTTCGCAAGATCGGCTGCAAGCTGATTCACAAAGGCGGGGTCTGAGATCAGACTCCGGCCCAGCTGCACAAAATCAAAGCCATGACCCATCAAAGTATCAAAACTGTCTGCCGTTGAGGCACCGCCAATATAGATCATATTGCAGTTAACCGCTTCGCGAATGCGCAGCGCAGGTTCTAAAAAATACAGCTCCTTGTATTCATAATTCCGAAACATGCTTTTGCCAACCATGCGTAATATGATCTGCATTAAAAGATTTTTTTCAGCTTTAAGCATCGGCTTCAGAATATTATCACCGCGAAACATAATCATCGGGTTCATTGTGCTGGTGCCACCTGAGGTGATAATACCGTCGATACCCGCCTGATCTAACATTTTTGCTATTTCAACAGACTCGTCGTAGTGAATACCGCCACGCACACCCTCGGTCATACTGATCTTACCAATTACTGGAAAGTCATCGCCAACCGCCTTACGCACTGCCTCAAGGCATCGTAGCGGCAGACGCATACGATTGATCAAGCTGCCACCGTAATTATCGGTACGTGCATTGGTTTTTGGTGACATAAATTGGCACAAGCCATAGCCATGGCCTAAATGAATTTCAAGGCAATCAAAACCCACTGACTTCATAAACAGTGCCGCATCGTGATAACTCTGCACCATGGCATCAATATCTTTTTCAGTCATCGCATCGGTAAACAGCATACCGCGCTGAAAGCCCAGCATATTGATACCGCGCTGAGGCCCCATGGGCCGTTTACGCTGCAGCTGTTTATTCTTTGAAAAGCCGCCACAGTGACCCATTTGCCCAGAAACTTTCGAACCCGCTTGATGAATATCGTTTATTAACTGGCTTAGGTCGCCTCGAATATACTCATCCATGTACAGCATATTTTCGTTAATGCGGCCGTCTGGCTCTGTGGCGCAATAACCTAAAGTTGTCATCGCCGCGCCGCCTTCGGCAATGGCTAAATGAAACTGGCGATAGCGGTCAGCAATCTGCCCGAGCGGCGTCTTACCCTCGTAAGTGCCAGCTTTGATTAATCGATTCTTAAGCTCTAAACCATTTAACATGGCGGGTTGTAAATATTTAGGCTGCATCTGTTATAACCTATTTTATTCTGTTGTTTCGAAACGCTGACGCATTTGCACACTAAGCTTATGCAATGCACTAACGCCTTGATCAAGGGTATTTATCAGGGGCTGCGTTACTTTTTCTTCCATCGCTGCTTCTACTGTATCGCTAATCGACTGATATAAGTCACCGCCTTCATAACCTATAAGCTGCTTGGCTTCGTCTGCCTCACAGAAAATTTCACTATTGACGATATCGGCCATATACATTTGATCAAGGCCACCTTCAATTTTCAGCAAGTTAGCAAAAAATCCGCCCAGCTGTGTTAGCTTTAAAAACAACCCCGACTTGATCAGTTTAACGGGTTTCATCGGATTATTAGCCATTTGATTGAAGTGCGCGATCAAATCATGCCATAGAATGTTTTCATCGCTGATGGTAATAATGTCAGGCAGGGTTTCAAGCTCTTGCAGCTTGGCCAAAGCCTCAGCTAAGCTACTTACAGAGATCGCTGCCATGCCACCTTCTACACTAAAAATGGGATAGCTTAGGCGAGCATATTGAACGAGCGTGTTGGCAACCGATGTCACGCCTTTAGCACGCCCTAATACCAGCGGCACTTCAACCATACAAACTTGAAAATCGTCTGCAGCATATTCTAAACAGGCCTGCTGCTGTTTAAGCCGTGAACGCACATAAGGATGGTAGTCATCTAAGTTGAGGTCTGGTCGTTGACGATGCCAATAGGTGAAAACTGAACCTAATACCGTAAATTGTTTAACCCCATATTGCTTAGCCTTTTCCATAATATGCACGCATTGGGCAATATTATACTGGTAATAAAAGTCATCAACATCACCAACAATCTCCGCGCGTTCATCAACACCGGCGGCGAAAATTACCGCCTCGATGTCTGTCATCAGATGTTCAAAATCCAGCTGATCAAGCTGCTCGAGATCACCTGGCACGCAGTCGTCAATCTGTAATAACTCGCTCGCCCTTGCGGCATTGCGCGTTAAGGCTCTAATCTCGTGCCCCTGCTCTAATAACGCCTGACAGAGGTGCTGTCCGATAAACCCAGTCGCGCCAATTACTAGAATGCGCATATATTGTCCCTACTATTTTTTGTCTATGTTAAGCACTACGAAAATCAATCTAGGGCAGATGTAAGTCAGCTTGATTTAATTAACTAATGATAATCTGCTAGGCAAGCTATATGAATCAGTGACTGTTTGCAAGGCACACAATCTGCAGATTGCTAACAGATTTTCAAAATATAATAACTATAACCGTAGCTGTCGCTGTATTGGTCAAACAGCTGAATCTCGCGATCGGTATCATCAAGTAGATCATACATAGCTTCAGAGGCATTCATGCCAAGACTTAACCGCAAGTGCTGCATGCGCTTAAGCAACGGCATGTAGTAGTTATCCCACCAAGCCTTAGCAGGTAGCCGCCTAACCTCAAGCACCTCAAAACCTGCGGCCTTAGCTGCCTCAATATTCGCATGCTCGCTGGCCATCGCAGGGTAATTCGTCTGCCAATAGCTCTGTGCGGCTGCCGCTGGCTGCTCAGATTGCCAGCTTAATTCAGACACCACTGCAATACCTTGCTCGCTCAGCAATGGGCGCCACAGCGCTAATGCCTCAGCAAAACCAAGATGATGCGCAGCAGCCTCTGACCAAAGCAATTGGTAGGATTGCGAAGGATACAAAATTTCTGGTAATCGACTGAAATCAGCATTTTTAACAATCAGCTTATCGCTTAGCTGCTCTAGCGCCACTTGATCACGTAAGGCTTGGATAAAATTTTTCGATAAATCGACTGCCTCAATCTGCAGCTCTAATGCCGAAAGCTCCGCCGCTTTGGCAAATAACAAACTGCTGCTGCCGCTGCCACAGCCAAGATCGATCATTTTGCAGGGCCTTGGTAAGCGCGGCGCAATATCACGCATGATTTGAAGTGCAAACGCGTTATCGCCAGGGCCTTGGCGCTCCATAGACTCATGCAGCTTAACCAATGCTTCAATATAGGCTTGCTCACTCATAAATAGGCCCTGGAAGAAAAATGATTATGATTTTAACGATAACAGCTGCGACTTGGTCGCTTCGTCAATTTGCTTAAAATCTATAATCTCTTGATCAGTAAGACCATCCAACTCATGCGGAAACACCAGCCACTCATCTGACTCTTCCACATAATAATCGGGGGTGATATCAGTGCGATTATTGGCCGGCTTAAAATACGGTGCTGCAACACGGATCTCAGGGGTATTTTTTCGGCAGTGACGCGCGATATCTTTGATGACCTGATCAATACTTAAGCCTGTATCAAAAACATCATCCACAATAAGCACCGAGTCTTCAGCATTGACCTGCTTTTCTAAATAACGCAAACCGTGCACTCGCACTTGTTTATCGCGTTTACCGATACCGGTATAGGATGAGGTGCGAATCGCAATATGATCTGACTCAACGCCTAAAAAATCCATCGCTTCCTGTACTGCAATGCCAACCGGCGCACCACCTCGCCAAACGCCAATAATAAAGTCAGGACGAAAGCCGCTCTCAAACACCTTGATGGCTAGCTGATATGACTTATCCAGCAGCAGTTGAGAAGACAAGTAGGTTTTATTCATAATTATGGATCGCTATGTTATCGCAGTTAAAATAAGAAATTTGCCGTCAGCAAGCTCTCGGTTATTGCTTGATTGCCAATCTTACACAGTCATTCAAGCTGGATTATAGTGCAGTTTAGCTACTAATCAGTATTAGCAGGCAAATTATCGCGGCGCTGCTGATTGCGGTTCTGACTAGCTTACTGATTACGCCGCTGATGCATGCAGCTGTGCATTACAGGCTATCACCACTCGAGCTGTGTCACCAAAATAGGGTAAGGCTGCGTGCCTTAAATATGCCGGAAAAACCACCAGCTGCCCCGCAGCTAGGGCAATATCCCAATAACTTTCTTGCGCGATATATTGACTGCCAAGATCGTCATACTGATTAGCCTGAGCGCGCGGATCATAAAAGCGATTCACGCCATTGTGTGTCGCTAAATTCGTTTGTCCTGGTTCAAGACAATAAATCGCACACCAAGAGCAATTGGGATGTGTATGCCCGTCATGATAACCGCCATGTTCAGTCAGATGGTACCATGATTCCGTAATTGTCACTTTGGCTTCAAGCTCAGCTGGCCAGCTGTGTTGATTGGCTTCGTAGGCGGCGAACAATATCGCCTCTTCAATAAACTCATGCAAGGGTGCCAAGCTCTGCTGACTTTGCAGCAAATCAAAACCAGACTCATACAATGACTGTTTTGCGCCCACAGCCACCTCACTGTCAATATTGTGCTGCTGCTTGGCAGCCAAGTTAGCAATGGTTTGCTGCCAGATAGGGGCAAACTGCTCGTGCTGAGGAAATGCGCTGGTAAAAATAGGCGTTTGCCACGCATCAAAGCGCTCAATATAGCTGTCTTGCATAAGCGGTTATCGATTAGAAATTAGCCATTAATCATAACACGCTTAACACGAAGGTGGCTGCTAATTTGCCGACCGCTGTTTTTGCCACTGCAGATAGCAGGCCAACGCCGCCAGATACAATAATGAGTAGCCGAGAGAAAATACGGTACCCAGATTCACGCCAAAGCTTGGGTAAAACTGCACAATGCCGAGACAGTAGACCACCAACGAGCCGATACCTAAGGGGTACTTCTGAATAATGGCTATTGCCACATCTTTACCATAGGTTAAATGAATAAGTACCAAAAACGGGAAGGCGGTAATAGCAAAGCCTGCCAATAATCCCGACCATTTGACACCAATGGAATGCGCCAGCCAGGTAATCAATACAACCGTTGCCGCGGCTGCACCTGAACGCAATAAAATATTGGCAATGGTAAGCGGTTCGCGATTAGCAATCTGCTTGCCCTTAAAATGTTTTTGTAAATATTGAAATAGCAGAATTGCGGCAATAGCGATGGCTAAACCCAATAGTAAGGATTGATCCGCTGCGGTAAAGCTCAATAAAATAGCCACGGCAAAAAAGGCCAATAAACCGATCAGACTGGCCTGCCACACTGATGCATTCAGCTTAATGATCGCTAAACCATAAAAATAAAAGCTGGCGATATTTGCTGCAAACGCGGCAACCGTCGCCTGTGCAGAAGCTGCCGCAAAATCAGCGCCTTGTTCAAAGCCGAAAAAATACAAGGTCAAGGCAATACCCAAGGGAAAGCCCGATAAAATACCGGCAATGACCGGATTGACGCGTTCAGCTATCCAAGTCAAGACAAAAACAAAAGCAACCGTAATAGCAATTTTGGCGAGCAATAAACTCATTGCAACTTCTCCTAATAAATCTCTTCAGTACCGCTTACTGCTGCTGCAAATAACGCGCTAACACTTCACGTTCAAGTTCAGTCATCTGCGTCATATTGGCAAACGGCATGTCTTTAGTAACAATGGTGCGATTGTAGATGCGGTCTTTATGGCGCTGCACATCATCAAGATTATCAACAATAAAGCCCATCGGTGCGCTGCTAAACATGCTAGAGCGCGGCGCGGCGCTATGACACTCTTGGCAGTGCTGCTCAACAATTTGCCAAGCCTTAGCATCACTCACTAACTCAGCGTTTGCCGACTGTTGCTTATCGGCCAAGGTTTGCCACGGCGCAATCACTGCACACAAGACTAAAAAGGCCATAAACGATGAGACCAGCACCCAGGGCTTATGCTCACCACGATGCTTTAAATTAAAGTAGTGACGCATCCACATACCAATCACAAACAAAGCCACCAATACTAGCCAGCCATGCTGGTGGCTATAGGTGAAGGCAAAATGATTGGAAATCATAATAAACAGAATCGGTAGCGTGGCGTAGTTATTGTGGGTGGAACGCTGCTTAGCACGCAGCCCAGGGGCAGGGTCAGGTATATTGCCTTTAGCTACCTCAGCCACCATATAACGCTGGCCAGGAATAATATTAAAGAACACATTCCCCGCCATACAGGTGCCAATCACCGCACCCACATGAATATAGGCCGCACGGTCTTGAATGAACTGATCTAACACATACGACCATAGCGCAATGAAAGCCACCATAATCAAGGCAAACAGTCGACCATTATCAACCAGACGAGTACGGCAAAGACCATCATAAATAAACCAGCCTAATACCAACGAGGCAATAGAGCCAGCAATCGAATACGCCGTGCTTAAACTTGATTTACTGGCATCGACTAAATAAGCATCGGCGCCAACATAGTACAGCAAGCTCAGTAATAAAATACCTGTAAGCCAGGTAGTGTAGGCTTCCCATTTAAACCAATGCAGAGTCTTCGGCATGGCCTCAGGGCCGTTTGCATACTTGGCCACTTCATAAAAACCACCACCGTGCACCGCCCAAAGGTCGCCTTTAATACCTTTATCAAGCTTCCACTGCGGTGGCGTCTCTAAGTGATTATCTAGCCAAACAAAATAAAACGACGCACCGATCCAGGCGATGCCGGCAACAATATGAAAATAACGCAATATTAAATGCANTACTTCAAAAATATACGATTCCACGTGAGGCTCTCTTTATCAAATTTAAACAGTTGCTACAGCATGATCGCGGCAGTGTGCCACATCACCCATGATGTAAGTTTTATACACCGCTCTATCGTCNGCTAACATCATGATTGAAAACAATAGATCATGCAGTGATTTGGCTTGGTTTAAGCGCAGCTTTAACAACGGTGTGGCGCCTTTATCTAACACTAAAAAGTCAGCTTCATTACCGGGGTTAAAATTGCCGATACGGTCATCAAGGTCGAGTGCTCGGGCACCGCCTAGGGTATTCAGATATAAGCCTTCAAACGCCGACAAACTATTCGCCTGAAGCTGCTGCACTTTGTACGCTTCGTTATAGGTTTGAAACAGCGAGAAGCTGGTGCCTGCGCCAACATCAGTGCCCATACCAACCTGCACATCATGCTGCTGACAGCGTTTAAGATTAAACAAGCCTGAACCAATAAATAAGTTCGAGGTTGGACAATGTGCAATCGCAGCCTGCTCATCAGCCAGACAGCCTAGCTCTCGATCGGAAAGGTGAATGCCGTGCGCAAATACCGAGCGACGTGTAACCAAACCAGCCGCCTCATACACACCAAGATAATCATCTGCCTCAGGAAACAACTCTTTGACCCAAGCACACTCGTCTAAATTTTCAGCCAGATGCGTGTGTAAATAGAGACCTGGATATTCATCTAACAGCTGCTTAGCGACTGCCAGCTGCTCAGGTGATGAGGTGGGCGCAAATCTTGGTGTTACCGCATATTGCAAGCGATCAACGCCGTGCCACTTCTCGATCAGTTGCTTACATTCACGATAGGCTTGCTGTGGTGTATCCTGTAAATCGTCAGGGCAGTTTCTGTCCATCATCACGCGACCCGCAATCATGCGCAGCTTACGTCGTTGAGATTCAGCAAAAAACTCTTCCACCGACTCTGGGTGCACCGTGCCAAATACTAACGCCGTTGTTGTGCCATTTTTCAAAAGTTCATCTAAAAACAAACCTGACATGGCCTTGCCGTAATTTTCGCAGGCAAATTGTTTCTCGGTAGGAAAAGTATAGGTGGTTAGCCAGGTCAATAATTGCTCACCATAGGCCGCAATCATCTCCATTTGTGGAAAATGAATATGCGTATCAATCATGCCAGGGATAATCAAATGATCGTCATAATGCTCCAGCGGTACTGAGGCATCAATCTCATTTAATAGTTTATCCGCATGATCCAGTGCTTGAATGATCCCATCTTTGATGAGCATGATACCGTCATCAAAATAGCGCACTGCCTGCTCACCAACTACGGCTGGATCATCGGTCAAATCGACCATAGCACCGCGAATTGCTTTTACCACTGACATATTTATGAACCCCGGTAGGTCGAATAGCCAAATGGCGACAGCAGCAGCGGTATGTGGTAATGGCTATCCAATTCGCTGATTTGGCAGACAACCTCTGCATACGGGTAAAACACGGGACTGCCCTGTTGCTGTAAATACTCAAGCAAGTCAAAACGCAGACGATAAGTGCCCTCACTTAATGACCCTGCAGGAAGTAAGTCAGCAATGCGACCGTCTGCGTCGGTAACTCCTTGTGCCAATACCACAAAGTCTTGATCGTCTAAACGACTCAGCTGTACGTTTATACCAGCAGCAGGCAGACCCACCGCTGTATCTAACACATGGGTTGTTATTGGACTTTTTTGCGTCATATCAATTCTCTTTTATACATTCGCCATATATCAACGTGTTTTCGATTAGCTTTTAGATGCAGCGTTAGTTTGAAACATTTTCTGCAATCGTAAGCGTGTTATCTTGGCTTGCTCTTGCGCCGCATTGACAATTTCTTGCTGGCGCGTATTTGGCATGCGCTGTTGCAACAATGCCAGCATTTGCTCGGCAGATTTACCACTGGCAAATACAATGAAAATAAAGCCAAACTTTTCTTCATACTGCTTATTAGCCAAAGCTAAAGCCTGTATCACAGCATCACTGGCTTGATTGACACCGCTTTGTTCATGCGAGGCCTCACCTTGCGTATTGCGATACTTGGCCTTCAAACTGGAGACATCACCAATTTTAGGATGCCCATCAAACGCAGCTAAATAATCATCTTCTTGCATCTGCTGCCAATGCTGATCAGCAGCGCTTTGCAATGCCTCAAGGTCGGCAAATGGCCTTGCTGTCACCATTGCCGAGACCCAGTTAGGTGCACAGCAAGCCTGCTCAAATTGCGCAAAGGCAGCGGGCTCATCAAGATGATTTATTTGCTCTATATTCAACACCCACTTACTCCGCAATGTATTTTTCTGTGCCAGACGATTCAGTCTCTGCAGTGTTCGACAACCAAGTTTGCATTTGTTTCCATTGCAAGCCTGCACGTTTTTTATGGTCAATAGCTGGCGCTTGCTGCGACTGATACACTTGAATCAAAGCGCCGGCAATTGAGACTGCCACTTCCATCGGCAATTTACCGCTGACCGCTTCAAGCCCCACCGGGCTTTGCATGCTCGCAACCTCAGACTGACTGAAACCTTTGGCAAGTAAACGCTGACGAAAACGCTGCGCTTTAGTATCGCTACCTATCACCCCAAGCCAGCATGCATCACCACGCTTAAGAATCGCTTCGGTAAGGGCAAAATCCAGCTGATGGTTATGGGTTAAAATTAAGCTGGCGCTGTTGGCAGCCGCCGACGCCACCCACACCGTGGGATCTTCATCAATACAGCATTGAATATTGGCCGGCGTTTCCGCGGGGAACAAACTTTGACGCGCATCAATCCAGCGGATACGTAGAGGTAAATCTTTGACAATGGCCATCAGCGCATGCGCCACATGCCCTGCCCCATACACATCTAAGGCCATGCCCTGCTCAAGCTGCAGTTCAAATAACACCGTAGCCGAACCACCACAGCACTGACCTAAGCTTGCAGCCAATGGAAAGTGCTCAATCAGCTGTTGGCTTTGCGCCTCGCCTCGCTCGGCATTTGCCAATAGTTCGCGGGCTTTTTGCATCACCACAAACTCTAAGTGGCCACCACCTAAAGTGTCATAAATATTTTCCGCGGTGATAACCATTTTTGTGCCAGCAGCACGTGGGGTTGAGCCTGCAGCGCCAATAATCGTCGCTAACACGTATTCGGTGCCGTGCTGCTGCAGCTGGTAGCATGCTTGCTGCCAAGTTTGCGCGTGAAAGCCTGGGGCTTGGTTAATCATTTGATGATGCATATGCCTGCTCCTTGCTGATCTCGTCATCGGATGTTGCAACCGTCTCAGCCTGATACGCCTTTGCCTCAGCGACGGCAGTCAATATGGCTTCAGCGGTCGCAGGTGGATTAAGGCTGGGCGCCCATTGATAATTGGTTAAACTCGCCACGGCGTCGCGTAAGGCACACCAGACGCTGATCGCTAACATAAACGGTGGCTCGCCCACCGCTTTCGAGCGAAACACGGTTGTTTCTGGGTTTTCTGAGGTAAATAAGTCAACCTTAAAATTGCTCGGGGTATCACCAATGGCCGGGATTTTATAGTTTGCAGGGCCATCACTGATCAGTTTACCGGCACTGTTCCACTGCAGGTCTTCGGTGGTGAGCCAGCCCATGCCTTGGATAAACGCGCCTTCAATTTGTCCAATATCTAATGCAGGGTTAATCGAGTTACCGACATCGTGCAAAATATCGACAGCTAACAGTTTCGACTCACCGGTTAAGGTATCAATTTCGACTTCAGACAAAGACACACCGTTAGCATAATAGAAAAACGGTCGACCCTGACTATTGGCGCGGTCATAGTGAATTTTCGGGGTTTTATAAAAGCCATTAGCCGACAATGAAATGCGGTTCTGATAGGCAAGCTGAGCACAGGCCGCAAAAGACATACTTTGGTCGCCGTAGTGAACTTGACCGTCGCGAAACACGACGCTTTTTTGCGCCAAGCCAAAATGTTCAGCAATAAACACGATTAAGCGCTGCTTGATCGTATTGGCTGCATTTAAGGCGGCCATGCCGTTTAAGTCGGTACCGCTCGAGGCTGCGGTTGGCGAGGTATTAGGCACTTTGTCAGTGCGCGTAGCCGAAATTTGGATCTGCGCTAAATCGACGGCAAAGGCCTGCGCGACAATCTGCGCCACTTTGGTATTCAGCCCCTGACCCATCTCGGTACCACCATGGTTTAAGTGAATTGAACCATCGGTGTAGATATGAATTAAGGCACCGGCCTGATTTAGATGCTGCAGGGTAAATGAGATGCCAAATTTTACCGGCGTTAGCGCTAGGCCGCGCTTTATGACTGCTGACTGTTGATTAAATTCTGTGATTGCGGCACGGCGCTGATAGTAATCTGCGCTGCTCGCTAACTGCTGCATCATGTCTGCTAATACATGCTGCTCAACCTGCTGATGATAGGGTGTTATATCGCGTCCACCTTCAGCACAATAGAGATTTTGCAAGCGCAATGCCAGTGGGTCTTTACCGACATGACGTGCAATATCATCTAACATAAACTCAGCCATAATCATGCCCTGAGGGCCGCCAAAGCCCCGATAGGCGGTATGGCTCACGGTATTAAGCTTAACCCGATTACCGGTAAATGCAGCAGCTGGATAATAATAGGCGTTGTCGGCATGAAACATCGCGCGATCTACAATCGCATCGGATAAATCCGGTGATATACCGCAGTGGCCATTAATTTGCATGGTCACGCCTGCAATCATGCCGGTTTCATCAAAGCCTACGTGGTAATTATTGGTAAACGGATGGCGTTTACCGGTAAGGCGAAAATCATCACTGCGAGCCAAACGGCATTTAACCGCACGGCCGGTCATTCTCGCGGCCAGTGCTGCCAAACAGGCCCATGGCGCAGCTTGCGTTTCTTTACCACCAAAGCCACCGCCCATGCGGCGCATTTCAACCGTCACTGCATTGAGCGGCAGAGCCAACACCTCGGCGACTAATTTTTGCACTTCTGATGGGTGCTGGCTGGAAGTATGAATCAGCATGCCGCCATCCTCCTGAGGTAAGGCTAACGACACCTGACCTTCAAGATAAAAATGCTCTTGCCCGCCAATCGACAGCTCGCCTGACAATTGATGCGGGGCAGCTTGAATCGCTTGTTCTGGTTCACCGCGGCGCAAGCCATGAGGTGGCCTAACCCAAGCTTGTTCCTGAATGGCCTGCTGCACGTCTAACAGAGGTGCTTGCTCGCTGAGCTTGAGCTGCACTAATCGCGCCGCTTTTCTCGCCAGTGATTGCGATTCGGCAACCACTAAGGCATAGGCCTGACCATGAAATTCAATGCTGTGCTCAGCCAGCAGCATGTCACCGGGATACACTGGGCCAATATCTTTGTGACCGGGAATATCCGCCGCAGTTAGCACACAAACTACGCCTTCTAAAGCTTCGGCCGCTTCGCTGTGAATCGCTTCAATCTCACCACAGCTCACCTCGGCCATCGCTGGATAGGCAAATAAACTGCCGCGAGGCGCAGGAATATCGTCGACATAGACAGCCGCACCCGACACATGCTTGATTGCCGACTCGTGCATCTTAGAAGCACCGACCGCGGGTTGAGTCGATGCACTTTCTGGATTCAGTGTTATTTCTGACAAACTACGCATGTTGCACCCTAACGACTATATCTTGTTGACAGGCATTGCTTTCATACCAGGCACGTCGCAGCAAATTCGCCGCAACCGCTTTGCGATAGCTTGCAGTGGCGCGCACATCATCTATCGGATTGACTGCAGCTAAAAGTGCCTCAGCAGCTGCGGCAAAACTTTGCTCGCTACAGGGCTTACCGACCAAGGCATCGGCCACTACATCAAGTACAATCGGTGTCGCCGCCATGCCACCTAGGGCACAGCAGGCGGCAACCACCTGATTGTCCTGCAGCTTAATATGCAGGGCCAAACAGACTGCCGATATATCATCTTCAATGCGCTTAGAAATTTTATAAAAGAAGGTTTCGCTGTGTGGCTCAGGTTTAGCAATAATAATGCTGCGTATTACTTCATTGGGCTGCAACACCGTTTGACGGTAGCCGGTGAAGAAGTCGGCAATCGCCACTTCTCGCTCGACAATCGCGCCATCATGCCAGCGGCTTAAGCGTAGCTTTGCCTTTAGCGCCAACAACAGTGGAGCCGGGTCACCAATCGGTGATGCATTCGCCAAACTACCACCTAAGCTCGCCTGATTGCGCACCTGCAGCGAACCCAAACGCTCAAACACCTCGCTAACGCTGGGATAATAGCTGAGCAACAGGGGCAAGAATTTGCTGTAGCTTAGCGCGGCGCCAATTTCAATTTCAGTGTCTCTATCAATCAGCTGATTGAGCTCGGCAACCTGGCTGATGTCAACCAGTCGGTCATAGGATTTCAACTGTTGGGTAAATTCCAAGCTTAAATCTGTGCCGCCGGCAATCCACTTGATCGATTGCTGGCTTGACTGCTCGGCCGATTCTGCTGTCGTCGCCATCGCATCGTAGGCCAATAAGTCTGCTAGCTGCTGTGGCACCTGCGGATCGGGCTCAGCCGATACCGTTTGCTGTAATGCCTCTAGCTGCTCACGCAACGAGTCTGTGACAGCCGGGCGCGGGTAATCGTAGGCCTGCTCAGCCGCGTTTAGAATCGGTTGATAGCCGGTACAGCGGCATAAATTACCGCCTAAAGCCTCAATCACCGCTTGCCGACCCGGATAGCTTATATGGTTCATATATAAGGCATATAAGCTCATGATAAAACCCGGGGTACAAAAGCCGCATTGCGATCCATGACAGGCAACCATGGCTCGCTGCACTGGATGCAAGTCATCCAGCGCTAATTGTGGCTTGGCCGCCAGGGCAATATGTTCAACGGTGAGCAGCTGTTTGCCCTGTAGCGCAGTTACTGGGGTCACACAGGCATTCACAGCGCAATAGTTAAGCCCGCTGGCGTGATCATCATCCAAAGCCACTAATACAACCGTGCAGGCGCCGCAGTCGCCGCTGGCGCAGCCTTCTTTTGTGCCGAGCAGCTCTTTATTGGTGCGAAGCCACTCTAAAATGCTCAGATGCGGTGCATCAGAACAGAGCGATTGTCGCTGCTGATTCAGAAAAAAATGAATCATTACAAGAAACCTCTATGAATTAGCTATATTAATAGGCCAACAATGCTCGAAATGCCGCTCTAAAAGCCGAATTAGCCTACTTTTAAGACAACAAAAACGCTAAAAGCGCTTATTTCGCGGCATATTTTCTATAAACGTTGCTATTCAACATTTATTTTAAAAAAACTGTCGAGTTGGTCAGCTAATTGCATATATGCAAAACATTGACCACTTGGTCAGAAAATATATGATAAATAAATAATGTGATGAACGCAAAATAATTGACCGTTTGGACAGGATTTAATGAAAAACAATTTTCGACTAGAACTCACCGGCGTCACCAAGCGCTACCCAGGCTGTGTTGCCAATGACAAGGTAGACCTTGCCATCGGTAAAGGTGAAATTCATGCACTGTTAGGTGAGAACGGCGCTGGCAAAAGCACCCTGATGAAAATCATTTATGGCGTGGTTGAGCCTGATGAAGGCGATATCTTTTTTAATGGCCGTCGCGAATTTATTCGCGAGCCTGCGCAGGCGCGTGAGCTCGGTATAGGCATGGTATTTCAACATTTTTCATTGTTTGAAACTTTATCGATTGCCGAAAATATTGCGCTAGCGCTGGGTGATCAAGCGGGTGATGTAAACACCTTGAATCAGCGCATTGCTGATGTTTCCAAAAAATATGGCATGCCGCTTGAGCCCGAGCGCTTAGTAGCCACCTTATCAACCGGCGAACGCCAACGTTGTGAGATTGTGCGCTGCCTTCTGCAAGATATTCAGTTGCTGATTCTTGACGAGCCTACTTCGGTATTAACGCCACAAGAGGTCGAAGCCTTATTCTCTACCTTAAAGCAGCTAGCTGCCGAGGGCTGCTCAATTTTATTTATCAGTCATAAATTGCATGAAGTGACAGCCCTATGTGACAAGGCCACTATTTTGCGCGGCGGTAAACTCAGCGGTCACTGCATTCCGAAACAAGAAACTTCAGCTTCGATTGCCACCATGATGGTTGGCGAAGATACGCCAATCTCCACCAAATATACCAAAACAGTGGGGCAGGACGACTGCGTGGTGGTCAAGGGTTTATCGACTGCAGCGCATAATAATTTCGATGTAGCCTTAAAAGATATTCACTTTAACCTCAAGCGTGGTGAAATCTTAGGTATTGCCGGCGTAGCCGGCAATGGTCAGGAAGAATTACTGATGGCGCTATCGGGCGAGAACACTGCCAAAGGCCGCGATGCGATCTATTTTAATCAACAAGCCATCGATGGCTTGGGCCCAATGGCTAGACGCCGCATGGGCATGGGCTTTGTGCCAGAGGACAGACTGGGGCGCGGTGCGGTGCCTGAGATGAGTTTAAGCCAAAATGCCTTGTTGACCAGTTTCGATTTCGGCTTGGTTAAACGTGGCCTTATTCAAGCTAAACAGGTCAGTGATCGAGCGAAGACGATTATTCGCGACTTCAAGGTTAAAGCGGTTGGCGAATTTTCCCATGCCAGCAGTTTATCTGGCGGTAATTTACAAAAATTTATTATTGGTCGAGAAATGCTGCAACAGCCTAGCTTGTTAATTGCCGCTCACCCTACTTGGGGGGTAGACATCGGCGCACAAATTGCCATCCACGAAGCCATGATCAAACTGCGCGATGAGGGCTGTGCGATTTTAGTGGTATCAGAAGACCTGGATGAACTGTTTCAAATATCTGACCGACTTTGCGCCATCTGCGACGGTCAATTGTCGCCAATTAAGCCAACGCAAGCATTAGATCTTGAGCAAGTAGGTTGCTGGATGGCCGGTGATTTTAGCGATCAACCGCGCGTAAGCGAGGGGGCCGCCTGATGATTCGTCTTGAAGCACGACCCGAAGTTTCACAATTTTGGGCTTATATGTCTCCGCTGCTAGCAGCATTGCTGACCTTATTCACTGGCTATGTAATTTTCGCCTTGATCGGTGATGCAGATCAATCTGCCTTAGGGGCCTTATATACCTTTTTCATTCAACCAATTTCTGACAGTTTCGGTGTTTCCGAACTACTGGTCAAATCGGCACCTATTTTACTCTGTGCCTATGGCTTAGCCGTTTGTTATAAGGCCTCTATCTGGAATATCGGTGCTGAGGGTCAGTTATTAATGGGCGCATTAATTGGTTCTGCAGTGGCACTGCAATTTCTTGAGTCAGAGTCTAGCTGGGCGGTGCCGATGACGCTGTTAGCCGGCATTATTGGCGGCATGTGTTGGGCTGCGGTTGCCGCATTTCTAAAAGTGCAGTGCAACACCAATGAAATACTCACCACCATCATGCTTAACTATATCGCGCTAAATCTGCTGCTATGGGGCGTTTACGGTCCGCTTAAAGACCCTAACGGCTTTGGTTTTCCTGAATCAGCCATCTTTGCCGACAGCACTATTCTGCCCATTATCTGGCAAGGCACGCGTTTACATATCGGCATTTTATTTGCCGCTGTTGCAATGGCGTTATGCTGGGTATTTATCAGCAAAAGTTTTATTGGTTTTCAGGTGCAAGTGCTTGGCATGGATGCATCTGCAGCGCGCATGGCTGGCTTTAAACAAAAATCACTGGCCTGGTTAGTGCTGCTTATTTCAGGCGGCTTAGCCGGACTTGCTGGCGCAGCTGAAGTGGCTGGACCGATAGGCCAGCTGGTGCCACATGTTTCTCCAGGCTATGGCTATGCTGCAATTATCGTTGCATTCCTTGGCCGCCTGCACCCGGTGGGTATTACCTTTGCTGGCCTGCTGATGGGACTTATTTATATGGGTGGCGAACTGGCGCAAATTGAATTAGGTATGCCCAATGCCATCACAGGCGTATTCCAAGGCCTTTTATTGTTCTATTTACTTGCCTGCGATGTATTAATTCGCTATCGCTTTACTCAATCTAACGGTGGCCTTTTACGACTAAAAGTCACGCATAAAAGTCAGTAACGGAGATTTATTGTGGATATTGAATTACTTAGCAATATTTTATTTGCCACGATTCGCACCGGCACACCGCTGCTGTTAGTTGCATTAGGTGAAATGGTTTGCGAAAAGTCCGGCGTACTAAATCTGGGTCAAGAAGGCATGATGCTTATCGGCGCGGTCATTGGCTTTATCGCGGTGTTTCATTTTGACAGCTTAGCCTTGGGCTTCTTTATGGCTGCGATGGGTGGTGTTTGCATGGCATTGTTGTTCGGCTTTATTGCCATGACCCTAAATGCCAATCAAGTCGCCACCGGCCTAGCCTTGACGATTTTTGGCACCGGCTTATCTGCCTTTATTGGCGCAGACTATGAAGGCAAAACCATTACCAGTCTGCCCACTCTGGTGATACCTGTGTTGTCAGCGATACCGGTAATAGGCAAAATTTTATTCTCACAAGACATTATCGTCTATCTCAGCTTTGCTCTCACCGCTGTTATTTATCTATTTTTTAAACGTGGACGTGGTGGTCTTACGGTGAGAGCTGTTGGTGAAAACCCTGATGCAGCTAACGCTATTGGTTTATCGGTTATAAAGACACGCTATTTAGCCATTATGTTTGGTGGTGCAATGGCAGGCATAGCAGGCGGCTATTTATCCATTGCCTACACCCCCTTATGGACCGAGAACATGACTGCTGGTCGTGGCTGGATTGCCCTAGCGCTTGTAGTTTTCGCTAGCTGGCGCACTGAACGCATTATGCTAGGCGCCTATTTGTTTGGCTTTGCCAGCATTATGCACCTGGTTGCACAAGGCTTTGGCTGGGACGTTTCGTCAAACCTATTAGCTATACTGCCTTATGGCGCAACAATTGTTGTGTTAGTTATTTTGTCAACTAATTCAGCACGTTTAAAACTATTTGAGCCAATGGCGCTTGGTAAGCCATGGCATAAATCGCATTAGAAGAATTCAGGGCGTTATTAACTTACTGATCGGCGAGCACATATTTTTATATTCACGCCGCTATTGTTAAGACTATCAACACCGTGATCGACTAATATTTTAACCTTAACTATTGGAGAAAATGATGAAAAAACTCTTGAAGACCCTAAGCATAGCGGCACTTGCTGGAAGTACTGCTTTAGCTTCAATGGCTCACGCAGAAGCAACTAAAGTTGGTTTTGTTTACGTAAGCCCAACTGGCGAAGCGGGCTGGACATACACCCATGACGAAGGCCGTAAATTCGTTGAAGAAACCTTTGGCGACAAAGTTGAAACTAGCTTTGTTGAGTCGGTTAAAGAAGGTGCTGATGCAGAACGCGCTATTATGCAAATGGCAAAGTCTGGTCACGACCTTATTTTTACCACTTCGTTTGGCTATATGAACCCAACTATTAAAGTGGCTAAGAAATTTCCTGAGGTGAAATTTGAACACGCCACTGGTTATAAGCGTGCAGAAAACGTCGGCACGTATTTTAACCGTATTTATGAAGCACGTTACCTAACCGGTGTTGTGGCAGGCCACATGACTGAATCGAATGTGATTGGCTACGTTGCTGCCTTCCCAATTCCAGAGGTTATTCGCGGCATCAATGCTTTTACGCAAGGTTTGCGCAGCGTTAAGCCTGAAGCTACCGTTAAAGTAGTTTGGGTAAATAGCTGGTACGATCCAGGTAAAGAGCGTGAAGCTGGTGATAGCCTTATTCAGCAAGGTGCTGATGTATTGACCCAACACACTGACTCACCAGGGGTTGTGCAAGCGGCTGAAGCGGCTGGCAAATATGCCATTGGCTACCACTCAGACATGAGTGCATACGGTGAAAAAGCACACTTAACCGCTGCGGTTCATAACTGGAACGAATTTTACGCGAAGCGTGTTCAACAAGTGATCGATGGTACTTGGGCATCAGAAGATGTTTGGCAAGGTATCAGCGCAGGCATGACAACACTAGCACCAATGAGCGATGCTGTTCCGGCTGACGTTCAAAAGAAAGTGTTAGCACTTAAAGACGATATCGCTGCTGGTAAAGTTCACCCATTTGCTGGCCCTGTTAAAGATCAGTCTGGCACTGTCGTTGTGAAAGCTGGTGAGACTATGGAAGTTGGCGCCATGCTTGGCATGAACTTCTACGTTGAAGGGGTTGAAGGTAAATTACCGAAGTAATTGCTGTTGCCTTCAAATAGGAAAGGGTGCCTCGGCACCCTTTTTTATTGCTTGCTGTTTATCAAATCAGCGAAGCTATTTATTAAGCTCAGTAATCTATTGGGCTAAGCAATCTATTGGCTTAGGCAATCATTTTTTAACGTAAACAAAAGCCAAGAATATTGGCTTATCACGCTGAAGATAATTTAAGTGACCGCAGGCTAACGCAAGGCAGAAACATAGCGGTATGGATTAAAAGCTGGATGCTTACTTGACGATGACAGCTCGGTAAAAAATGTCTAGGCGCTTAAACGCGATGCATCACTCTGCTGTTGCGCAGCTAATAACTCAACCGCCGAAACCATAACTGCCATGGCGTCAAATACATCGGTTGGGATGACAGCTTCATCGGGATGATGGCTCAAGCCACGGGGGCTGCGAATAAATAACATCGCCATCGGACAAATCTCTGCGATCGCCATCGCATCATGACCCGCACCTGAGGGCAAATATTGCATGGCGATACCTTGCTTTTGACAAGCCTGACTGAAAAGCTGCTGAAATTCCTCTGCACAGGGTACCGCTGTGGCCTGATGGTGCCAATGCCAATCGACACTGACATGTCGCTTAGCGGCTATTTGATCAACATCATCAGCAATCACACTGATCAGCTCATCACGTTTTTCGTCATTTTGGGCACGTACATCTAATGAGATCAGTGCATCACCGGCAATCACATTCACAGCGCCTGGACGTACCATAAATTCGCCTACGGTTGCGACCCGATCATCCTGACATTCTTTCGCTCGACGCTCCACCGCTAAGCTGATTTCGGCCGCCGCACAAAGGGCATCTTTTCGTAACGGCATGGGTGTTGTGCCAGCATGCCCTGCCAAGCCTCGAATCGACAAGGAGGCACGCTTAGCACCGGCAATCGCCGTTACCACACCCAGCGATAGCTCATTTGCCTCAAGCACCGGCCCCTGCTCAATATGCACTTCCCAGAAGCCTAGCAAATCACTGCTCGTTAAGGCTGCCTGCGCATAGTTTTCTGGCGCCAGACCAAAGTGTTGCATAGCATCTTGCATGCTAACGCCATTACTATCCTCTACTGCTAACCAAGCTGGATCAAAGGTGCCGGCCAGCGCTCTTGAACCGATTAAGGTGACGCCAAAACGCGTGCCCTCTTCGTCACAAAAGCCGACCACATCGATATGAAATGGTAGTGAAATCTGCTGATCACGAAAATAGCGTACCAGCTGTATCGCCAACATCACGCCAAGAATACCATCAAAAGCGCCCGCGTTAGGCACTGTATCTAAATGCGAACCGAGCACTAAGCGAGGTGCCTGTGCATGCTCACTAGCAAACCTGCCCCATTGATTACCAACAGCATCAACCCAGGTCTGCATGCCAGCCTGACGCATCCACTCTGCAGTGATCTCATTATGCTGACGATGCTCGTCGGATAAATATTGCCGCAGCGTAGCGCCGCGCATTTCGGACACATGCGCTAGCTTAAGACAATGTTCGAGTGCGCGTTGAGCATAAGGCTCGAATGCAAGCGTGGCAGATTTGAATAACATCGATTTAATCTTGCTGGCGGTAAAAATCAAGTGCCGCCTGGGTAGACTCCGCCTTCGGCCCTTTGTAGCCGTTTGCTTGCAGACAGGCATCAAGACTTGCCAAGGTATTTAATACCGCCGATTTTCTGGCGTTATACCCCATGGTGCCAATACGCCATATTTTGCCGTGCAGTGGTCCAAAAGAAGTGCCAATTTCGATATCAAAATCATTCAGCATCTGTGCTCTGACACTATCGCCATCGACTTCATCTGGAATATAAACACCAACAACATTGTTCATTTTGTTTTCAATATCACCAAAGACTTGCAAACCCATGGCCTGCACGCCGCGCAGCATCGCTTCACCATGTAAGGCATGACGCGCAACCGCATTATCAATACCCTCATTACATAACAAACGCGCACATTCCGCAGCACAATACAGCAT
>JABSRR010000013.1:14047-24308 GCA_013215025.1 Pseudomonadales bacterium | reverse complement strand
GTGTGCAAGCACGGTTGAAATCCAGCCGCTATCGTTGCTATCGTTGAGTCAAAATATCAACGGCGGTGGCCTAAGAGGGTTAGCTATAAGATGCCAGGCTGTGCAAACTTCGCACGTTGGCCAATAGCGTGGCTAACCTAAGGTACATATCGTGCAGATCAAACAGCTCGTAAGATCGCTTATGTTCGTTAATGCCATATCAACGATTATCAAGCTGACTCATGATTGCTTGGCTTTGGCCAATCTTACCCATGGTTCTAAAGAAAGCCTAGGGCATTTCAGTTTAGCAACGATGATTCGTTGCCTTGCCAAGTCAATCAATATCAGCGAATGACAATGTCTTCCACACTAAACGTGCATAAAAGCCGATAAATATATTTATGATATCAGCTTGTGTGTACCGTAATCTCTTTTACTGAAGTTGTTACTTAGCTCAGGCTGGAATTCAGGCTTAAGCAATAGCTATGCTTCAATAATTCAAAAATTTCACATTCTCGACCCATCAAAATGATGATTAGTTCAAAGCAAGACTCTGGCTAAATACAATCGATTGCGTCAGGGGCTTAACAATGCTTATCCGCTGAACTATTAACGAAGGATTATTGTAAATACGATAATCATGATGGTAGTTGCAACAGAAGAAACCTAGGCTAAAGCCACAATTATGATTGCTTCGAACGTCGAATTATTTGTTGCTCTTTATAACTTTAGTAATTTATCTATGAGTATCAAAAATTTGCCAAATTTAGCAATTCGCGCGGCATTACGCTATTATTCGCGCCTAAAGAGCGGTCTGAATATAGCAAAGAGTGCTGTATATTTCAAAAGATAAGCCGATTATTTGCCGGTATTGCACAGGAAAACGTGGTTTTGCCATTTTCAAAATCTGATTTCAATGATTCACGCGCAGAAAAAAATCGCTCGAAACGTCGAAATAGCCCTGTAGGTGCTAAGTCTAGGCCGAAGTTCAAGCAAAAAACAGCGCAAGCACCGCTTCCTGGCAAGTCATCAGCTCAACCCAAGCATCAGCAAAAGTCCTCGTCATCATCGAGTGCAGAGG
Organism: Pseudomonadales bacterium; assembly: GCA_013215025.1. Taxonomy (NCBI): domain Bacteria; kingdom Pseudomonadati; phylum Pseudomonadota; class Gammaproteobacteria; order Pseudomonadales; species Pseudomonadales bacterium. Next base: position 23,248 of record JABSRR010000013.1, on the reverse strand, counting down.
CGCTTTCTGCAGCAGCTTTGACAAAAGTGCAGCTATTAACCATTGATGAGGACAGTGCGGGTCAACGCATTGATAACTTTTTATTCAGGCAATTTCGTGCAGTGCCAAAATCTAGGCTGTATCGCGCTATGCGTGATGGTGAGATCCGGGTTAACAAAAAGCGGGTCAAGCCAGCTTATAAGCTTCAGACCAAGGATATTGTGCGTTTGCCGCCTTTGCGAGTGGCTGAAAAGCCAAGCTTTCGGGCCTCAGATCATATACTGCAGCAATTAGAACAGGCTATTATCTTCGAGAATGCNGATTTGATNGTCGTTAATAAGCCTTCAGGTCTNGCAGTGCACGGTGGTAGCGGCATTCAATCGGGGCTCATTGAAGTGATGCGACAATTACGACCCGAGTGTAAGCGTTTAGAGTTGGTTCATCGCTTAGATAGAGATACCTCTGGCTGCACGATGATTGCCAAAAAAGCCAGCGTCTTACGTTATTTGCATCAACAGCTGCGCGAGAAGACGCTGTCGAAACACTATCTTGCCTTGGTTAAGGGTCGCTGGCCGGTGCGCAAAACCTTGGTTAATCTTGCGCTAGAGAAAAATATCATTGCCAGTGGCGAGAGAATGGTTCGCCCCTCACCGGAAGGAAAAGTCAGCAAAACCGGCTACCGTGTAGTAGAAACCTTGCCTCAGGCAACCTTGGTTGAGGTAAGCCCTATTACAGGTCGTACGCATCAGATTCGTGTGCACAGTCAAGCCAGTGGTCATCCTATTTTGGGTGACAGTAAATATGGTATTGAACAAGATACGCCGTGGCATAAAAGCATTGGGCTTGAGCGTTTATTTTTACATGCGGCGAAGCTGGAGTTTTTCTTACCCAATCGCGAAGAAGCGGTGTTGGTCGAGGCCGAATTGCCCGCTGATTTGAAGCAAGTTTTGCGTAATCTGCGTAATAAAGGACATTAACATTGTTAGTTGTATTTGATTGGGATGGCACGCTGATTGATTCAAAACAGAAAATTGTCAATGCCATGCATGCTGCGGCAAGCCGTTTAGAGCTGCCACTATTAAGCGATCAAAGCGTGGCAAATATCATAGGTCTTAGTCTGCCTAATGCGATTCAAACGCTTTACCCTTCGCTGCGCGATGCGCAAGTCATTCAAATGGTTGAGGCGTATAGTGAAGCGTTTATTGCTGCTGATAAGCTTGCGCAGTGTGGCCTTTTTGATGGCGTGGAAGAATGCTTGGCAGCCTTAGAGGCGCGTGGTATTGCGATCGCTATTGCTACCGGTAAAAGTCGTCGCGGTTTAAGCCGCATGCTTGATAATCTGGGTTGGCAGAGCCGATTTAATTTTACTCGATGTGCTGATGAATCGGCCTCTAAACCTGATCCTTTGATGCTGCAGCAGTTGATGACAATGTCGGGCTATAACGCCGATGCATTGTTAATGGTTGGGGATACCACTTTTGACTTGGCTATGGCTAACAATGCCGGTATTGATTGCGTTGCGGTTAGCTATGGTGCGCACACAGTGCCTCAGTTGCAGGCGCATTCGCCGCAAATAATAATCGATAATCTAGCGCAATTGCCTGCCTGGATTGACAAAAAATGCTCAACTTTTCAGGCTTAAGCTAAGCCTTTTAATCAATAATGTGAGAAAACTATGTTTGGCAACAAAGACTCAGACCCGGCGTCACAGGATAATGCAAAACAACAGTGGCAGCTGATTGAAAAGCTCGCCTCATCGTCATTGCAAGAACAGCGTCGCGCCAGACGTTGGGGTATTGTGTTCAAATTGATGACTTTCGCGTATTTAGCCTTCATTTTGTTTGCTTTTAGCGGAAAAGGCTCGAATTTGACAGCCAGTATGCCGAATACCGATCAGCCGCATACTGCGGTTGTTAGAATTCATGGTGCTATCATGGATGATCAAGAAGCTGCCGCGGGTCGGGTGAACCATGCTCTGCGCGAGGCTTTCGAAGCTGAGCAATCGAAGGCGGTAGTTTTGGCGATAAATAGCCCGGGTGGGTCGCCAGTGCATGCAGGCTATATTTATGATGAAATTGAACGATTGCGCGCGTTATACCCAGACAAGCAGGTGTATGCGGTAATCAGTGATATTGGTGCATCAGCAGCTTATTATATTGCGGCCGCGGCAGATCATATCTATGCCGATCGGGCAAGTTTGGTGGGTTCTATCGGGGTGATCTCTGCCAGCTTCGGCTTTGATAAGGCGATGGAAAAAATTGGGGTAGAGCGCCGCGTGATGACAGCTGGCGAGAATAAGGCCTTTCTTGACCCTTATCAGCCTTGGAAGCCAGAAGAGAAAGCCTTTTGGCAGGCCTCATTGGCGGTCATTCACAAACAGTTTATTGAGCGCGTAAAAAAAGGTCGTGGTGATCGCCTTGAGGATAATCCGGATATTTTTGCCGGATATTTATGGACCGGCGAGCAAGCTTTAGACAAAGGTTTGCTTGACGGCTTGGGCAGTGCTAGGTCGGTGGCGCGGGAACAAATAGGCGTTGAAGAGCTAGTTGACTACACGGTTGCTGCTTCACCGTTAGAGGCGTTATTAAAAGAGCTAGGTGGCGGTATGGCTGAGGCTATGCTGCAGCACTTCCAGCTCAATATGGCGACACCTAATGTTTATTGATGACTTGTCTGTCTGCTTCCATAAACTCCTGGCCATGGCTTATATAAACCTGTTGCGCTGTATCTGTCGTTTAAAGCCAACTCTCATTGTGCTGAGCGGTTTGTTTGCGCTGCATGTTGAGGCTAGTGATCAACATAGTTTATTGGTGCCGGAAGAATTTAATATTCTCGCCGTAAATGGTCAGCCATACCCAAAGGTACTGTTGCGTAAGGGCATTATTCATTTGCCGCTGAAACCTTTGCCCGATGGATTACATTTGCTTACTTTGCAGTATGAGCAGGTTTTTGATGACGGTGATGACTTTGATATTATCAAGTCCACCCCTTTTGTGATTGAGTTTGCGCATTTATCGGGTGTCTCGGAACTTATGATTGACTGGAAGCCTATCAGGCGCGTCAAGCAAGCCGCTCAGTTTGCACGGCAGCCAAGTTTTGATGTTTTAGTCAGAACCGGTGATCGTCAGGGGCAAAAGCTCAATCTGCGATTTTTCTATGATCAAGCTGAATCTGCACAGCCACAGCTGAGTATGACAAATACAGCCGCGACGACTGAGCTGCTTGCGCCGTATGAAGAAGGCAAATTAAGCGTAGAAGACGCAGAAACGGCAAAAACAGAGCCAGATGCATTAAGCCAATTAAAGTATTGGTGGCAGGCTGCGAGCCCAGCATCGCGCGAGGCATTTAAACGCTACCTCGAGACCGCCCCTGAAATGCCATAACTTGCCATAACTTCAGGCTCAGTCTCGGCTAGACTATTGCTTGCAGCAGGGCTAAGATGGTGGATCCTGTCAAGTTTTCTTTGACTTATGTAAGTGCAATCTATATTATCGCGCGCCTATGTTGAACGAACCCTTGCCGACTGAGGCAGATATTCGTAAATTAGCTGTAAAACAAGCGAAATTTTCCAATTGTTTTGCGGTCTCACACTTAAGTCGGTTTGCTGCTGCGACTGAACAAGATGACGCAAAAGTGTCTGTCGAGTTTGAATTTGGACTTGACGAACAACGGCGCTATCAACTGTTAGGAAAAGTCAGCTGTTCAACATTAGTGATTTGTCAGCGTTGCCTTGAAACTATGCCGCTGGTGCTTGAATGTAATGTGAATATTGTGGTGGTTTACGACGATATTCAGGCTAAGCAACTCCCCAAGGCCATTGAGCCGCTGGTAGTTGCTGATGGCGAGGTTATTGACCTCAATGAAATTGTTGAAGACGAGCTACTATTGAATATGCCGTTTACCAATTTCCACCAGAACGAGCATTGTTATGCGCGTTCACAACAGTTTAACGATCCTAATCAGCCCGATGATTCGAATGCTGATCCAGGTCAAAGCAATAATCCTTTTAGCGTGCTACAAACGCTAAAAGATGATGATTAAATTTAGCGAAAATAGGAGTTCAGCATGGCTGTTCAACAGAACAAAAAGACTCGTTCACGTCGTGGTATGCGTCGCTCACATGATGCCTTAACGACTAAAGCATTGTCTGTTGATAGTGCGTCTGGTGAAACTCACTTGCGTCATCACGTATCAGCCGATGGCTTTTATCGTGGTCGTAAAGTGGTTGAAACCGGTAACGACGATTAAATAGCAACGTTTCTGGCTGTTATCATGGCCAATCAGGCCTTAGCCGTTGACGTTATGAGCGGGGACTTCGGTCCCCGTGTTCTTATTCCCGCCCTCGTTCGTTTTCTCTCTGCTCATCGAAATATTCGCGCCTTTGCGGTCGGTCAGCAAAATGTTATTGAGCCCCTGCTCAAAACCGTGAAGCCTGATGTGCTGTCGCGTATCATCTTAGTTAATGCCCCTGATATTGTTGCGATGGACGAGCAGCCCGCGCATATTTTACGTCGAAAAAAACAGAGCTCTATGTCTGTTGCCATTGATCTGGTTGCCGAGGCAAAAGCTGATGCGGTGGTGTCAGCCGGCAATACCGGTGGTTTAATGGCGCTATCCATGCATAAAATCACCCGCATTGAAAATGTCTATCGCCCGGCAATTTGCGGTCAGCTGCCAACTTTAGCGCGTCACAGTTATCTATTGGATATGGGCGCCAATGTTGATTTAAGTGCAAATGAGCTATTGCAGTTCGCAAAAATGGCTGAAGTGTTGGCAAAAACAGTCGATGCGCGTCCTTCGCCGACGGTTGCTTTGTTAAATATTGGTGAAGAGGCCATCAAGGGTAATGAGCAAGTTAAGCACGCTGATCAATTATTGCAGCAGCAGCGTGACAGTGGCATGCAGTATATTGGCTATGTTGAGGCGCATAAACTGTATAATGGTGTTGCCGACATCATCGTATGTGATGGTTTTGTTGGTAATATTGCCTTAAAAGCGTCAGAGGGTGTTGCAAGCTATATCTTAGAGAAGCTGCGGCAGCAGTTTAAACAAGATTGGTTATTCAAACTTATGTCGCTGTTTGCGGCGCCACCTTTTTTACAGTTCAAGCATAAAGTTGACCCAAGACGATATAATGGCGCGATGCTATTAGGCTTGAATGGCTTAGTGATTAAGTCACATGGCCACGCAGATGAAATAGCGTTTTACCACGCGCTTTGTCACGCACAAAATATGCTGCAACATAATCTGGTTGCGGCACTTAATCAGATCGATCTTTAATCACACACCATAATATTTCATAGGGAGTCATTCTTGGTATGAGTCAGTTAGCATTTGTTTTTCCTGGACAAGGTTCGCAAAAAATAGGCATGCTGGCAGAGGCAGCTGCGCAGTTTGAGCAAGTTCAAACCACCTTTGCAGAAGCCTCGGAGGCCTTAGGTTACGATATCTGGCAGCTGATTCAGCATGGCGAGCAAGCCGAGATTAATCTTACTGAAAAGACTCAGCCCATTTTGTTGACCGCCTCGGTTGCCCTGTGGCGGGTTTGGCAAGCACAGTCAGGTGCAATGCCGCAGCTGATGGCGGGTCATAGTTTAGGAGAATTTTCAGCGCTGGTATGTGCGGGCAGTATTAGCTTCGCCGATGCGGTTAAGTTAGTTCGCGCACGTGGGCAATATATGCAAACGGCGGTACCGGTTGGCGTGGGCGCGATGGCGGCCATTATTGGCTTAGATGATGAGGTTATTGTTGATGTCTGTGCGGCTGCCGCTCAGGGTGAATGTGTACAGGCAGTAAACTTTAACTCACCAGGCCAAGTCGTTATTGCCGGCCATAAAGCAGCCGTTGAGCGCGCGATTGAACAGTTAAAAGCGGCAGGCGCTAAGCGTGCATTACCTTTGCCAGTCAGCGCGCCTTTCCATACCGACTTAATGCAGCCAGCAGGTGAGCAATTAGCTGAGGCACTGGCTGATATCACGATCAAAACGCCTGAGATTGCGGTGGTACATAATGTGCATGCCCAGACCGAGTCTGATCCTGAGCGTATTCGTGAATTATTAATACAGCAAATATACAGCCCGGTTAAATGGACCCAATGTGTTCAAACTATGGTTGCAGCGGGTGTCGAGACGACGGTCGAATGTGGTCCAGGGAAGGTACTAAGCGGTTTAAACAAGCGCATCCATAAGCCGTTAAGCTGTCATGCAATTGAGCAAAGTGCAGATTTATTAGCTGCTATTTAACAACTGTAGTGTTTAGCTAGCGCTAATCGAGCAATAACTAGCATAGCGATACCTATCGCATTGCACATTATAAAATATAGGGGAATTATATGTCTGAGCAAAAAATAGCCTTGGTAACCGGTGCCAGCCGTGGAATTGGTAAAGCAATCGCTGATCGTTTGGCAAAAGACGGCATGTTGGTCATTGGAACTGCAACCAGCCAGCAGGGCGCAGATGCGATATCAGCGCGTTTTCAGGCGTCGGGCGTGGATGGCCACGGTAGAGTATTGAATGTGACCGATGCCGAGCAAGTGCAGCAGCTAATTAAAGCCATTAGCGCAGAGTTTGCTGCGCCTACGGTGCTGGTAAATAATGCTGGTATTACCAAAGATAATTTATTTCTAAGAATGAAAGACGAGGAGTGGTCCTCGGTTATTGATACTAACTTAAATGCGCTATTTACCGTCACGAAGGCCTGCATCAAAGGTATGACGAAAGCGCGTTGGGGCAGAGTGATCAATATCAGTTCGGTTGTCGGCTCCATGGGTAATCCGGGCCAAGCTAACTACAGTGCCACAAAAGCCGCCGCCGATGGTTTTTCGCGTGCCTTAGCAGCTGAACTGGGTTCGCGGGCGATTACGGTAAACTCGATTGCGCCGGGCTTTATCGATACTGATATGACCCAAGAGCTGCCAGAAGCACAGCGTGACGCCCTGAAACAGCAAATCCCTCTTGCTCGGCTTGGTTCGGCTGATGAAATTGCTGCAGCTGTTGCCTTTTTGGCCAGTGATGACGCGGCTTACATTACCGGATCTACCATACATGTGAATGGCGGGATGTACATGAGCTAGGCAGCGGCCTGCTTTTGGTTAAATATTGAGCAGCTCTGAGTTAATTATTTGGTGCAGTCTCAAAAACAGAGTACAATGCCGGCTTTAAAAAATTAAAAACTACCGCCTTTCGGCGGAACAATGTTGACCCATCTATCATTCATTAGGAGTTGAAACATGAGCATTGAAGAGCGCGTAAAAAAGATTGTCGCTGAACAATTAGGCGTGAAAGAAGAAGACGTGAAAGCAGACGCTTCTTTTGTTGAAGATTTAGGTGCAGATTCACTAGACACAGTTGAGCTAGTTATGGCACTTGAGGAAGAGTTCGAAACCGAAATTCCTGACGAAGAAGCTGAGAAAATTACAACGGTTCAGCTTGCGATCAACTACATCAATGAGAACCTGGATTAATTTTTAGTTCTACCCTTGTTCTTGTAAAAGCCGTTGCCAAGCGTTGATGTTAAACGTATTGCAACGGTTTTTTTTTGCGCGCGATTTAAAAGGAGTACACCATGTCTAAACGCCGTGTTGTTGTGACCGGAATGGGCATTCTTTCACCCGTTGGTAATTCACTAGCCACAGCCTGGGAAGCGATTCTTGCTGGCAAGAGTGGTATCGAGAATATCGACAGTTTTGATACCTCAGCTTTCGCCACTCGCTTCGCTGGTTTAGTGAAAGATTTTGATGCCTCAGAATATTACGACGCAAAAGATGCTAAAAAACAAGATCTGTTTATTCAGTATGGTATTGCGGCTGGCGTGCAGGCCATGCGTGACTCAGGCTTTGAGGTGACTGCTGACAATGCTGACCGCGTTGGCGTTGCGATTGGCTCGGGGATTGGTGGCTTGCAGTCCATAGAAGACTGTTACGAAACGATCAAAGACAAAGGGCCTCGCCGTATCTCACCATTTTTCGTGCCTGGCTCTATCATCAATATGATTGCTGGTAATCTGTCGATTATGTATGGCATGCAGGGACCGAATATTGCGATTACCACAGCTTGCACAACAGCAACGCATAATATTGGCCTTGCAGCGCGGATGATTCAGTACGGTGATGCTGATGCAATGCTAGCAGGCGGTGCTGAAAAAGCCTCAACGCCGGTTGGTCTGGGCGGATTTTGCGCCGCTCGAGCTTTATCAAAACGTAACGATGACCCTAAAGCCGCTTCACGGCCTTGGGATGTTGATCGCGATGGTTTTGTATTGGGTGATGGCGCTGCATGTTTAATGCTTGAAGAGTACGAGTCTGCGAAAGCACGTGGTGCCACGATTTACGCTGAATTGGCGGGCTTTGGTATGAGCGGTGATGCCTACCATATGACTTTGCCGTCAGGTTTGGGCGCTCAAAAAGCGATGCAAAACGCTATCGACGATGCCGGTATCAAAGCGTCAGAGGTGAATTATATCAACGCGCACGGTACTTCAACCAAAGCCGGCGATGTCGGTGAGTCTGAAGCGGTTGAAAAAGTGATGGGTGAGGCAGCTAAACAAGTAGCGGTAAGCTCAACTAAGTCAATGACCGGTCATGCGTTGGGTGCAGCTGGTGCGCTAGAAGCGGTATTCACCGTGCTCGCTGTTCGAGATCAAATTGCGCCGCCAACAATCAACCTTGATCAGGCAGATGAAGGCTGTAATTTAGATTATGTGCCTCATCAGGCCCGCAAAATGCCGATTCAGTATGCGCTATCAAACTCGTTCGGCTTTGGCGGTACCAATGGTTCATTACTCTTTTCTCGCGTGGATTAACTTGCGGCAGTCATGTCGGATATTCCCCTAGATCCCACAAGTGCAAGACAACCCCCGGACTTTTCAGGGCTGCTGACAAAGGTTTGGCTAAACGGCGAACCTTTAGACGGCGCCCACCATTTACCGATCAATGATCGCGGCGCACAATTTGGCGACGGCCTGTTTGAAAGCATGCTGGTTGTCAATGGTCAATGCCCTTTATTGGAATATCACATTGCACGATTGGTTGCAGGCTTAGAGTTATTAGAAATAACGGTATCTCAGGCGGTATTAATTGCTGATTTAATGACGGCGTTAGAATATGCAGCAGGTTTTTACGCTCAGCGCTTCAAGCTCAAGCTGCGTATCAGTCGTGGTAACAGTAATAGCGGCTATCAATCAGAGCGCTCGCTTAAAGCTAATCGCTTAGTTGAGCTAACGCCT
>JABSRR010000013.1:0-13953 GCA_013215025.1 Pseudomonadales bacterium | reverse complement strand
ACATTACTGAAGCTACCGCGTCGAATATTTTTTGGCTTGATCAGCAGCAACAATTGCATACACCGATTATTGATCAAGCTGGTTTGCAAGGCGTCATGCGTAATTATTTAATCAGTTTTGCGCAATCAATCGGGGTAACGGTGACGGAGTCGCGCTTAAGGCCAGAGCAATTAACTGAGGTTCACGCCATGTTTATTTCAAATGCATTGATGATGGCGGTGCCCGTGAATCGTATAAAAACACAGCAAGCTGTCATTGAATTTTCAGCTAATGACTGGCTGCAGACATTTATAAAGCAAGCGATACAAGCATTAAAATTATGAGAAATATTCTTTTATTAAGCCTTTGTGGCCTTATCTTTTTCACTATGTTGACGGCTGGTTTCTCACTGAAGTCTTTATCAACGCCAATCACCTTTCAGCAAGATCAAACGCTTGAAGTATTATATGGCGATTCAGTTCATAAGGTGGCAAGAAAGCTGCAGCAGCAAAATATTTACCCCCACCCTAAGCTGCTAATTGCGTATGCCAAGTTGTTTGATATGACAAATATTAAAGCGGGTGAATATAAGCTAAATTCGGGCGATTCTGTATTAATGGTGTTAGATAATATGGTGCGCGGCAAAGTGATTCAAAATTCTGTCACTTTGTTAGAAGGTTGGACCAGCAAGCAAGCCATTGAAGCATTACAGCAAACGCCTGGTATTGTGACTACCCTAGATTTAACGCAGCCATCTTCAATTTTAGCCGCCGTTGATGCAGCTGATGAGTATCAACATATCGAAGGCATTTTTTATCCTGACACGTATTTTTTCAGTAAAGGCACAAAAGACCGTGATATTTTGAAAATTGCCTATGACAAGACGCAGTCAGTGTTGCAAAGCGCATGGCAGGCAAATACTCCAGCTTTACCTTATAAAAACCCCTATGAGGTATTAATTATGGCGTCAATTATTGAGCGAGAAACAGCGATTGATGCCGAGCGTGAGCAAATTGCCGGTGTATTCGTAGAGCGACTGTTGCGCGGCATGAAATTGCAAACAGACCCTACGGTTATTTATGGTATGGGTGATAGCTATCAAGGCAATATTCGTCGTAAAGATTTGCTCACGCCAACCGCTTATAATACCTATACGATTAAAGGCTTACCGCCTACGCCAATTGCCTTAGCGTCAGAAGCATCGATCAAAGCTGCGTTAAACCCTTTGCTTAATGGTATGCTGTATTTCGTGGCCAAAGGGGATGGTTATCATCAGTTTTCATCCAATTTAGCTGATCATCAGCAAGCCGTTAGAGATTATCAGCTGAACCGCAAAAAAGATTATCGCTCCTCACCGACACCATAGGGTTTGTAATGCAGTCAGGAATATTTGTTGTTTTAGAAGGCGGTGAGGGTGTCGGCAAAAGCACCAATATGGCATTTATGCAGGACTACCTGCGTCAGCATCAGATTGATTTTGTCCATAGTCGAGAGCCAGGCGGCACTGAACTGGCTGAGCAAATTCGCGCACTGCTGCTTGTGAATCGCGACGAAAAAGTGGCCGACATGACAGAGTTGTTATTGATGTTTGCTGCTAGAGCGCAACACCTGGCGAATAAAATACGACCCACTTTAGCACAGGGTAAGTGGCTATTGTGTGACCGTTTTACCGATGCAACCTTTGCTTATCAAGGGGGTGGACGTGGCTTTGATCAAGCGTTAATTAAGCAGCTAGAAACGATGGTGCAGGCCGAACTTCGCCCGCACTGTACGATCATTCTAGACGCGCCGGTTGAAGTAGGCTTCGCGCGCGCTCGCGCTCGTGCATCACTGGATCGCATGGAGTCTGAAGACTTAGCGTTTCATCAGCGCGTGCGCCAAACCTATTTAACGCGGGCGGCTGAGATGCCAGATAAGTATGCCGTCATTAATGCCGATCAGCCGCTGTCGCAGGTGCAAGATGATATTCAGCGGGTGCTAGATGGCTTAATTCAGCAATCGCAGCAGAGTAAATGATGTTTACCCCATACCCATGGCAATTTGACCAATTTGAGCAGCTAGTGACGGTCTTTCGTCAGGGTAGGCTGCCACATGCCTTATTGCTGCAAGGTGAACCTGGCTTGGGTAAGCGCCATTTTGCAAAAGCTTTGGCGCAGCTGATACTATGTGAGTCAGAACAAAGTGATTCAGCGATGCAACCTTGTGGTCGCTGTAAGGCTTGTCAGCTATATGCTGCCTCAACTCATCCTGATGCACTGAATGTCCAGCTTGAAGACAAAGCTACTCAAATCAAAGTTGACCAAATTCGTCAGCTAAGTCAGTTTTTGAGTCAAAAATCGCATCGTCAAGGCATGCAGGTGGTGATTGTTGAGCCTGCAGAAAGCATGAATATTAATGCGGCCAACGCGCTGCTCAAGTCTTTGGAAGAGCCAACCGCAAATACACTGATTATTTTAATCACGCATGCAGCCGACAGCTTGTTAGCGACAATTCGCTCGCGCTGTCAAATGATTGATGTTGCTAAGCCTTCTCATACACAAGCCAATGATTGGCTGACACCTTATATCTCAGAGCCACAAAAGAGGCTGCAATTGTTACAGCTGGCTAACGGTAACCCTTTGTTGGCAAGAACCTTTGACGAGCAGGCTTACTTAGCAACTTATCAGCATATAGCTGATTATATCATTGCTATTTTGCAAGGTCAGACGCCATCACCCATCAGTATTGCAGATTACTGCAGTAAGCAAGATGGGCTGCAAGCAATTCACGCGCTTCAGCGATTGATTGGGCAAACTATTCATTATGCGCACGCAATCGCAGCTGATGACTATTGTCCGCTTAAGGAGTTCGCTCAGCGATTTAGACGTCCACCGTTTGCGCTTAAAGCGTATACTTTGATCGATGATATAAATCAATCTAAACAGCAGTTGCTGGGCGTTTCTAATCCAAATCCCGCACTCTTATTTGAATCGTTGTTTATTCGTGCACAGGCGCTTTTCCGACTATGTTAAATTCTTCTTGGCTTATTTATGGTGCTTCAGGTTATACCGCAGGTCTAATTATTGAGGCGGCGCTTAAACGTGGTCATCAGCCGATTCTTGCGGGTCGATCACTAGACACTGTATTACCGATTGCAACGCAACATCAGCTCAGTTATAAAATCTTTAGCTGTCAGGGCGAGCATGCGGCGCATGCCATCACGCAACAGCTGGATCAAGTTGCGGTTGTGCTAAACTGCGCTGGACCGTTCGAAGATACAGCGGATACCTTACAGCAAGCTTGTATTAAGGCGGGCTGTCATTATCTTGATATTACCGGTGAAATGGCAGTACTGGCGCAGTCATTAACGCTGCATGACGCTGCGCGAGAGCATGGTGTTGCGATTATCAGCGGCATAGGCTTTGACGTCGTGCCAACTGATATTTTAGCCAGTGAGGCCAGACGGCTTGCGCCTGATGCCGATGCGTTAGAACTGGCGTTTGCTGGCGCTGATCGGAAAACGGCTGAACAAGCTGGTGGTATTAGCCCTGGCACCAGTAAAACTATGCTGCGTATGATGCCAGAGGGCGGTAAGCTGCGCCGCAATGCTGAAATTACCACCGTTGCTTTAGCTGAAATTGCAAAATTTGTGCAATTTGCTGATAAGCGTCGTTTCTGTATGACAATCCCTTGGGGCGATTTGGTCACCGCATACCATTCAGCTGGCTTTGACAATATTGCCGTCTATACAGAGGTCAGCCCGCAGCAAGCAAAATGGATGAAACGCCTCACACCTGTCGTAAAGCTATTTAAGTTTTCATCGCTGCAGCGCCTGTTTGATCGAATGATTGATAAGTATGTTTCGGGGCCAGATCAAGCTGCGATGGACTCTGCCTGCATGCAGCTATCAGCCGAGGCGTCAAAACAAGGTCAATGCCAACTTAGGCTGTTCGCAGAATGCGATGAGGGCTATGCATTTACGGCCAAATCAGCCTTGTACTTCGTTGAGAGCTTACTGGCACAAAAAATCATGCCGGGTGCCTACACACCTAGCCAAGCTATAGAGCCATCAGAAATTATAGAGATGTTAGATATACAGCTCACTGTGCAAAATATACAAGAGGGGACACATGAAAACTGAATTGTCTGTCATGTTAGCGCTGCAGGATAAAATGAATCGTAAAGTTCATCCTGATTGGCAACTGCAAAATTTTGCATGGTTTCGTGCAATATGGATAGAGTGCGGTGAGTTAGTTGATCACTATGGTTATAAGTGGTGGAAGCAACAACACCCTGACATGGCTCAAGTGCAGCTAGAAGTAGTAGATATATGGCACTTTGGTTTGTCGATGCTGTTGGATCAAGCAAACTATGACGATATTGCGGATGATATTATGGCTAGCCTTAGCCATGGTGAGGTGCCTGAGTTGTCTGTGATTGATGCAACTGAGGCATTGGCTGAGTCAGTATTAGCTTCACGTGCATTTGATGTTTGTAAGTTTTGGGCCCTAATGATTGCCTGCGATTTATCATTTGACGAATTATTTAAACAGTATGTTGGTAAAAATGTTTTAAACTTTTTTCGTCAAGACCATGGCTATAAATCAGGCAGCTATATAAAAATATGGCATGGTCGTGAAGATAATGAAGTACTGAGTGAGATATTAGCATCGGCTGAACATGTTGATGATAATTTTGCAGATTGGGTATATCAACAGCTTCAGGCGGCTTATCCGTCAAGTTAGAGAGAGCCTGTATGTTTAGCCTATCCGATATGGCTATTTTTTTATTGCTGTCCACACTCTGTTACAGCTTTTACAGTGCGGTAAGAGTGCGTGAAATTGCCCTATTTAAGGTACAGCGATACTTATCTCAGCAGCAGCTTCAGCTGCTNGATCAATCTGTTGCCTTTAAGGCCGTTTGGTTCAAGCGTGACAGCCAAGGAAAATTANAGTTTTGGCGTTCATATAAGTTTGAATTTTCATCATTAGGCGATGAGCGATATAGAGGTCTAGTGATTATGTTAGGATCTAGCTTAGATGCTATTGAGTTAGAGCCTTATCGTATTGAGAAAGCTGATGATGTTTCATCAGATTAATCGTTTTAAGGAATAAACATGTATAATTTTTCAGCTAAAACCGTTGTTGTGACAGGCGCCGCTGGTGCATTAGGTCAGGCCGTGGTTGACTATTTTCTTCGCCAGGGTGCCAATGTCGCACTGATCGATATATCTCAGGCCGCATTCGACGCTAGTTATGCAAATACTGCTGAAACCGATCAGCAAATATTCTTGAGCGCTGACCTGACCTCACGATCATCAGTGGCCGAGGCCTTTAGCGCTGTGATCAATAAATGGCAGCAGATTGATATTCTTGCCAATATTGCTGGCGGCTTTACGATGGGCGAAGCCGTCCACCAAACCTCTGATCAAACCTGGGATTTTTTATTTCAATTAAATAGCAAATCAATCGTCCATACTGCAGCGGTTGTGGTGCCGCATATGCAGCAGCTTGGCGGCGGCAAAATTATTAATATCTCTGCCGGTGCTGCGCATCAGGGGATTGCGAATATGGGCGCATATGTGGCGTCTAAGTCAACCGTATTACGCTTGACCGAAAGTATGGCGCAGGAGCTTCGTCAGGACGCGATTAATGTGAACGCGATTCTGCCCGGTATGATCGATACGCCGCGCAACCGCAGTGATATGCCAGATGCTGATTTTTCTAGCTGGGTGCCAACCCAGAAGATTGCTGAAGTCATTGGTTTTTTAGCTTCGGATGCCGCTTCAGAGATTCACGGTGCCGGAATACCAGTGGTTGGGCTAAGTTAATCCCTGTTGAAGTTGGCTATGATGTAAGTATAGCGATGTAAGTATGGCTTGAGAATGACTCAGCTATAGTTTCAGTAGCAGATTAGGGTATAACCTGCTGTTGAAACTGCCGGCTGATGCGCTTCACTGCATCATCCAGCTCGGCTGTACTGATTAACTCAGATTTGAGTTTTAAGCCTGGCAGGCCATTACTTTCAATAATGGTAAATGGCACAGATACACCGGCTAGCATGGCTTTGGTTGGCTGTTGCTGACTGCTCAGACCTACCAGCTTCAGCGATAAACCGCGCGCCTTGTTAGGATAGCGCGGCGTTTGCATAGATGCATCAAATTCGACAGCGGTGCTTAAGCCATCAAATTCGACCCGATTGTTGGCCTGATCAATACTTGCCGGGCGCAATATCAGTGCTGGCTGCAATAACATATCAAAACGCTGTCGTTTTATTAGCAGATATAATATTTCCTTTACATAGCTCGCTTGGTTCATTGGCGTAAACTCTGCCAGTTGAGGGTCATATATACTGCCCGTTTTTTCCAGTGCAATTTCGTTTGCCTGTTGAAAGAGACTGGGGTTGAGCATGGCGGCCTCATAGCCTTGTTTATTGAGAGCCGTCACCAGCGCTATACTGGTCTGCTGTTGAAAGCGAGCTAGCTCTTTATGTGTGATTTGTGTTGGCAATACAATAATGCGTTGAGCTTTAATCGCGTCAGGGTTAGACCCGATATTGCTGCAGCTACTTAGCTGCAGAAGCAATACCGCAATAGCGGCGGTGCTGATTGCAGGTTTGGTTTGCAAGCTGTGTTGAGAGTTTTCTAAAGAGCTGACTCGAAAGCTGACTAGATAACTGACTAGATAACTGACTGGATAGCTGACAAGAGAATTGAATAATGTGGTAAATCTTCTCATAAAATTTCGCTTATATTTTGCGAAGGGCGATTGGTTGATCATAGAGCCGAAATAGCGCTAACAGAACTATCGGAGCTAAATAACTAACGGGATTAATGGACTAATAGAACAATTGCCCAAGCTTACTCATCCTTGCCTCAGATTTATCAAGAGGCGCAAAAAATAGGCATTCCTCAATCCTTTATTAATCTTATATTGCTGTATGCATTGCCGTTAAGATTGCTGCATAGCCTGCCGCATGGATAGCATACATAGCAAAGTACACAGCAAAGTACACAGCAAGCTAAAGAGCAATATCATAGAGCGGCTTCAATATGTGTTAGCAGCTGTTGCGTTACCGCCTCATCTAAGCTTAATGGCTTAGCCGCTGTTTTTAAATAACTGATTTGAGTTTCTTCGGATAGGTTTGGCCAATCCAGCTGGTGCAGATGGTTAATAATAGTATCGGTGATTTGTTGAAATTGCGGGTGCTCTGAGCTTAAGCATAGCTGTGCCAGCATTGTGTCAACGAAGTGCTCTCGGTGCTGCAGGCGCATATCTGCAATCAACTGATCAACCAATGTTTCTAATGCCTGCGCTAAGGGCTCACTTAGCAGCAGAGCAGCGTCTAATGATTGGAATTTGCCTGCCATCATCGCTTGATACATATGCATTAGTTGAGTTTGAGATTGAAATTCAAGGCGGATCACATCAGCTCCAAGTCTAAAAAATTGAAAATATCGGTCAGCGTGGCTTTAACGGTGACAGTGTCAAAAAACTATCATAAATCGGTCACAAAAGCTTCACCGAGCAAGCTTAGTATCATTTATATAAGGTCTTGGAGAGTCTTATTGAATGCTGAATACATTATTGCGATTAGATACTAGTAGCTATTTATGGTGTAACCGTTTTCTGAAAAGCTTGCCAACCACATGTTTCTTTCGTTATTTGTCGAAATCAGGTGATGGCTATTTATATGTGCTCGTTGCAGTGCTTGCGCTTATCTCTGCATTTGAATATGCACATGCATTGATTGCCACTGCCTTGCTGGCATTTAGCATAGAATTACCNATTTATGTTTTGCTTAAAAAAACCTGCAAGCGACAGCGGCCCTTCGTTACCTTATCTCATGCGCAATATGCACTAAAGCCTAGCGATGAATTTTCCTTACCCTCAGGCCATACCGCGGGTGCTTTTTTGATGGCATCNGTTATAGCGGTGTTTTTGCCAAGCCTGTCGATCATGNCATTTTCTTGGGCAGCTTTAGTCGGTTTATCTCGAGTTATGCTGGGTGTGCATTACCCCAGTGATATAGCACTCGGCGCATGTTTAGGCCTGGCCTCAGCCTACGTGGCACTGAGCCTTTTAGCGCCCTATGCGTCAATACCTTAATAGTTCTAATGATAGATATTGAATAGTTGTATGAAAATTCTCTACGGAATCCAAGGGACAGGTAATGGCCATCTTGCCAGAGCAAGAGCGCTAGTACCTGAGCTTAGAGCTTTAGATATAGAGTTAGACTTTATATTTAGTGGTCGAGCGCGAGAGGATTTTTTTAATATGCAGTTGTTCGGTGACGATTGGCGAGTACTCAAAGGCGCCTCACTCGTCACTCAGCAAGGACGTTTAGATACGCTTAAAACCATTAAACACAATAACTTTGCTGAGCTTATTCGCGATATTCGCAGTTTGGATGTGTCGCAGTATGATTTGGTGCTATCAGACTTCGAGCCGGTGACTGCTTGGGCTGCTAAGCTGGCGGGTAAAACCTCGTTAAGTATTTCTCACCAAGCAGCATTTTTTGAAAACATCCCCAAGGTTTCGGGCTATCGCAGTGCAAAAATGTTGATGCGTTATTTTGCGCCAACTGACCATGCTATTGGATTGCATTGGCATCACTTTGGTCAGTCAATTTTACCGCCGTTGATTGAGCCTTTACAGGCCAGTGCTGTGGTTGCCGGTAAGTACGTGGTGTATATGGGTTTTGAAGCGATTGAGCAGGTGGTGGCGTTTTTACGCCCCTTTGATAGCTACCATTTTGAGGTGTTTGCCAAAGTACCTCATAAGATGACGGTCGGGCATATACAGATTAACCCACTCAGCCATAGCGAGTTTCACGCACACCTGTTGGATGCTGAGGGTGTGATTTCCAACGCTGGCTTTGAATTAGCCAGCGAGTGCCTACACTTAGGCAAAAAATTATTGGTGAAGCCGCTAGCAGGCCAGTTTGAGCAGCTTTCTAACGCTTTAGCACTACAGGCAATGTCTAGAGCCACCGTTATGCAAAGTCTTGATCAAGCGGTATGTGCTGAATGGTTATTATTACCACCACGTCGTGCTAATTATTATCCCAATGTCGCCAAAACGTTAGCGGCATGGTTGCTAAAAGCGCATCAACAAAATCAATGGTCTGATCAACAAACTCTGGTTGATAGCCTATGGTTGCAACTTGAGCAGCCTTATCACTGCGATTACAGTTTTGGTGAGCAGCTCAAACCGGGGCTCGTTATCTAGCCAGATATTTCTCTGTGAGCGTATCGTTGATGCCATCAGCAAGGTCGTGTTGACTCAGCCCTGCTATGACATAATCAAAACAGACATATTCAAATGCTCCCAAAATCGCTACAATGTGCGCCGTTTCATTGGATATATAGCGCATTGCAGGCGCGCTGCAATAACTGGAGACTATTATGTCAAACAAACCGACTGCTGCCGCCATTGAGGGCTGGTACACGCTTGACGGTGACCAACCGCACTTAATTGGCACACAGTGTAAAGGCTGCGGCACCTATTACTTTCCCAAACAAACGCATTTTTGTAAAAACCCCGATTGTGACAGCACGGAGTTTGAAGAGGTGTTATTAAGTCGCACGGGCAAAGTGTGGTCCTATACCGACGCACAATATAAACCGCCAGAACCATTCGTCGCTGCAGACCCTTATGAGCCCTATGCCATTGCGGCAGTGCAGCTTGAGAAAGAGCAAATGATTGTGCTTGGTCAGGCGGCAACGGGCGTTTCTGTTGAAGATATGACGGTGGGTCAAGAAGTTGAGTTGGTTTTAGAAACGCTGTATCAAGATGATGAAGCCGATAAGTTAATTTGGAAGTGGAAGCCGGTAGCCTAAGGAATTAGAAAATGAGTAATGATATTTCAGTAATTGGCGTCGGCATGCACCCGTGGGGTAAATGGGGCAATAATTTTGTTGAATACGGCGTCAAAGCCGCGCGTGAGGCGATTGCCGATGCAGGCATTTCTTGGAAAGATGTCGACTTTATTTCGGGTGCAGCCACAATGCGTTGCGGTTACCCCGGTTATGTGGCTGGTGCTACATTTGCGCAAGCTTTAGGTTGGCAAGGTGCCGAGGTAAATACTTCCTATGCGGCCTGTGCCTCGGGTTCTCAAGCTTTAGCGGCGGCGAAAACTAAAATTTTAGCTGGCGAGGCCGAGTGTGCGCTGGTCATTGGTGCCGATACCACACCGAAAGGGTTTTTAGCGCCGGCTAAAGGGTACCGCCCTGAAGATCCAGACTGGGTACGTTTTCATATTGGCATCACTAACCCAACGTACTTTGCACTCTATGCACGTCGTCGAATGGACCTATACGGTGACAGCTTAGAAGATTTTGCCGCAGTGAAAGTGAAAAATGCACAGCACGGCTCGATTAACCCCTATGCGCGATATAAAAAATGCTTTACCGCTGAAGATGTTGCAGCCTCAGCCATGGTAGCGAATCCATTGCGTTTAATGGATATCTGTGCAACCTCTGATGGCGGTGCAGCGGTGATTGTGTGCTCTGAAGCGTTTGCGAAAAAGATCGGTAAATCCGATGCAGTGAAAGTTGCCGCGATTTCAACCGTGACCCCAACTTTCGCAAACGAAGTGGTTGAAATGCCGGATATTGCGACTGATTCTGCGGCGGCAGCCTCGGTTGAGCAAATTCGTTTTCGTGCGCAATTGCCTAAAAAAGCTTATGAGGAGGCAGGCATTGGCCCTGAGGACGTAAGCCTGGCAGAGGTATATGATTTATCGACTGCGCTTGAATTAGACTGGTATGAGGATCTGCAGCTTTGTGAGCGTGGTGATGCCGCGAAGCTGATTCGTGACGGTGCCACCAAACTAGGCGGTGCGATACCGGTGAATGTCTCAGGCGGTCTTGCCTGCTTTGGTGAAGCGGTGCCGGCACAAGCCTTGGCGCAGGTTTGCGAGCTAACCTGGCAATTGCGTGGCCAAGCTGGTGATCGTCAAGTGAAAGACGCTAAAGTAGGTATTACTGCTAATCAGGGCTTGTTTGGCCATGGCTCGTCGGTCATTTTGAAAAAATAGCGACCTTGTCATATTGCTAACATAGAAGGGAGCCGTGGCTCCCTTTTTTAATGACAAATTTTCACGGCAAACAGATATCGCCTGTGAAGATAGGAACCGGTAACTTAAAGCATGATTTGCACCCAAGCATGCTATATGATTCTTTGTTATTAAGTTTGTTTAGCGCAATCCCGATTATAGCGAAAACCCAATGCCATCCTACTAGATACGGAACCACTATGTATAAACCACGACGCTCAGCATTATATATGCCAGCCGCCAATGCGCGTGCAATGGAAAAGGCACAATCAATTGATGCCGATGTTTTACTGCTAGATCTTGAAGATGCGGTTGCAGTCGATCAAAAACAGCAGGCTAGAGAGTCATTAGCCTATGCCTTAAATACGCACGACTATGGTCGTCGCGAAAAAATTGTGCGCATCAATAGTCTCAGCAGTCAGTGGGGATTAGATGATTTAAAACTGCTGCGCGAGTTGCGTTTTGATGGTCTGCTATTACCCAAGCTTGAGACCGTCGAGCAAATAAATGAGGCGCTGGCTTTGCTGGATAGGCAAATACCTATCTGGGCTATGATTGAAACCCCTGCAGCTGTTATTAATGTGGAGCAGCTTGCTGCGCATTCCGCGATGGAGGCTTTAGTGATGGGCACCAATGATTTAGCCAAGGAGATGCGGGTGGCTCAGTCTGAAACTCGCGATGAATTTCAATACGCCTTTGGTAAAGTGATTATGGCTGCCAGGGCGCATAATTGTGATGTATTAGATGGGGTTTATAATCAACTTGATAACCAAGCAGGCTTGGCTGCTATCTGTCAGCAAGGAAAGGGCCTTGGTTTTGATGGCAAGACATTAATTCACCCCAAGCAGATTCCTGCCTGTCATCAAGCTTTCTCACCTAGCGATGCAGCGATCGCCGAGGCGCGTGAAATTATTGCCGCATGGCAGCAAGCTGATCAGCAAGGTGTGATTGTTGTGAATAACAAACTGGTTGAAGCGCTGCACGTGCAAGAAGCGCAGCGCATTGTTGATATGCAAGCCGTTATCGATGCGGCTGCAGAAACTCAGTAATTAGCGAATCAAGCCAGAAACGTCTCGGTAGCGCCTGCAAAAAACCACAGTGGCCACCATGTGCTTGGCGATACAAGCTGAGCGATGCAGTGCTGTGCAGGTCTTTAAACTGTTCGACGCAGATAATGGGATCGTCTTGGCTGTAAACCAATAAACCTTTGGCCTGAATGCGCTCAAGGCTTGCTTGATCGATTTTATAGGCATTGAGGTAGGCGTTAACCTCGGCAAATTCAGTGTGCTTAGGCACAAAAATCGCGTTCATTTGGTTCAGTGATGGTTTGCGCTGAAGCTTCTGATCCAGATATAAATCCTGATGCGATTGCATGAGCTCAGGATAGTAGCGATATTTCTGTGACAAACTTCGGTGCCAGCGTTTTACAAAATAGCGGTGATAAATGGCCGGGCCGGCTTCGATATCCCAGCTGGTTTTTAATGGGTCAATCGGTGGGCAAATACTGATAATCCGCTCGGGTTGAAAATTATCAGCCGGATTAGCCGCCAAGCGCAGCACAAAATTGCCGCCGAGAGAAAAGCCCACAAGATGAAAACGCGCAATATTAAAACGCTCTAGAACCATGCAAATGGCCTGTTTTACCTCATCCAAACGTGCAGAATTAAAAGGCTCGAGGTTCATATGGTGATTATTACCATGATCGCGAAAATTCAGGCGTAATACTTGAAAGCGCTGCTTTAACAATAATGCCGTGGTGCGCATGATATAGCCTGACTCAATCGAACCTTCCCAGCCATGCAGTAAGACGACTAGCGGCTTGCTATTATCATGATGCTGAGCCGTGTGTAAAAAAGCATGCAATACGCCAAAGTCTGGGGTTGCAAGACTCAGTGGCTGCGCGCTCAGGCTCAGCAACTGCTTATCTTGTCGCGACATCAGTGGCTCAGTAAAAAACGATGGATAAATGGTTTGAAAATGCGGATTGGCAATCAGAGGTGATGGTGAAAAATCGCGAAAATTAGGCATGCTAAACTTACATCAATAGCGTTTTGTGGGTGAGTATATCAAACTTGATCGGTGGCTCGATTAATTACGTTTCTTCCTCAAACTTATGTCCACAGTTGTTACAATATTTTGCATCGGCTAAATGAAAATGTTTGTGGCAATTCGTGCATTCTCTGTCGCTGGTAATTTTTCTTTCTCTGCCCAGCAAGGCGATTTCGGCCGTCACAATACCGGTGGGAATTGCGATAATCGCATAACCCGTTAGCATCACCAAAGCGGCGAGGGCTTGTCCAAGCGGGGTTTGCGGCGAAATATCACCATACCCCACGGTTGTAATCGTCACAATCGCCCAGTAGATGCTTTTGGGAATACTGGTAAAACCATTGGCTTCACCCTCTACCACATATAATAAACTGCCAAATATCATGGCCATAATGGCAACGGCAAACATAAATACGGTGATTTTGCGTCGTGCATTCGACAGTGCCAGCAATAGCACCCGCGCCTCACCCATATACTCAAGCAGTTTTAACACTCGAAAAATTCGCAGCACACGTAAAAGGCGAATCATCAATAAATAATTAGCGCCGGTAATCACTAAGCTGAGATAGCTGGGCAAAATCGCTAGCAAGTCAACAATGCCGTAAAAACTGAATAAATATTTACGCGGCTTTAGCGCAACATATATTCGAAATAGGTATTCAAGGGTAAAGGTAATAGTAAACAGCCACTCAGCGATATAAAAATAGCGGCCATAGGTTGCATTGACAGAGGGCACGCTATCAAGCATCACCATGGCAACAGAGGCAATGATGCAGACAATTAACAGGCTATCGAAACGCTGGCCTTCGAGTGTATCGGTTCCAAAAATAATATGCCGCCAGCGCTCACGAAAAGGAAGCGACTTATCTATCGGTAACAGTGTTGGCG
>JABSRR010000012.1 GCA_013215025.1 Pseudomonadales bacterium | reverse complement strand
ATTAGCTGGGTGGTCACATCCATATAGCCAGTGCTAAAAAAATATTGCGCCAGCTGGTGTTCGCTGGGCGGTTGTCCAATCAGGCCGACATCAGCAAGTTCAGAATCGAGCGCCTGTTGCAGCTCGGTCTCATTCTTGGCAACGAGTATATTTATAATATAGCGCTGTTGCTCTGCGAATTGCTTAATCAGACTAAATTCAAGGCCGCGTTTATTGGCTTGAGCATTAGGCAAATAGGTGTGAATGCCTGGGAGAGTGACAACGTTGAGTGAGTCGACCTGGGTGGCTACTGTATTTGTTATGTCTGTCGCAACTGTCTCAGCTGTCGCGTTTGAGGCCTGCTCGAGCTTGCCGGGGTTTGGTTTTTCACAGCTAGCCAGCATGATAACAAGCCATAGCCAACAACAGTGCATCTTCCAGTAGCGAGCTGTAATCAAATTTTGCGTCCGGCGTCCGGCAGGCTTAAAAGAATCCATAGCCTCATTTTACGTTGAAAAGCCAATAAGGGGAAAAATAAAGCCACAAAATCATTCAATTAGGTTAAAATACCCGGCTACTATCACCCTATCATTTGACATCATTTTGAGCGTATAAGGCGTTATTGATTATGCTTACTCTTGCGGGCAATTCGGCACTCTCTCCATTTAGGCAGCAAAAATTATCTGCGCAAATTCTTGCCGAAACGGGATTAAGCTTGAGCTTGTCAGCTCGCTATATGCATTTTGTGGATCTTGCCAATGAATTAGATGCCGATCAACGCGAAGTGCTGCATGCCTTGCTTGAGTATGGCCCACGTCTTGGTGAAGTTGATCAGCAAGGAACACTGTTTTTACTGCTGCCACGATTAGGCACGATTTCGCCTTGGTCATCAAAGGCAACAGATATTGCGCATAACTGTGGTTTGCAAGCGGTTAAGCGCATTGAGCGCGGTATTGCGGTCTATGTACATGCTGAGGTAACGGCTGCGCAGTACACTGCTGTGGCTGATGTTTTGCACGATCGTATGGTTGAGCAGGTATGCAGTGAGTTTGAAGCTGCCTCAGCATTGTTTCAACAAAGTGCTGCAAAGCCGATGCAAAGTATTGATATGCTCTCGCAAGGTCGAGCAGCATTGGAGCAAGCCAACCAAAACCTGGGTTTGGCATTAGCTGAAGATGAAATTGATTATTTGTTTGACCGATTTTCTGAGCTTGCGCGCAATCCCAACGACATTGAGCTCATGATGTTTGCGCAGGCAAATTCAGAACACTGTCGGCATAAAATATTTAATGCGAGCTGGGAAATTGATGGTGAAATGCAAGACAAATCCTTGTTTGGCATGATCAAAAATACTTATCAGCAATCGCCCGATAATGTGCTTTCGGCCTATGCTGACAATGCCTCAGTCATTACAGGTCACTCTGCCGGACGATTTTATCCAGATACATTAACGGGTGAGTATGCTTACCAGCATGAGCCAGTGCACATACTGATGAAGGTTGAAACCCATAACCACCCAACTGCTATTTCGCCCTTTGCCGGTGCCGGAACTGGCTCAGGCGGTGAGATCCGCGATGAGGGCGCAGTAGGCCGGGGCTCTAAGCCTAAAGTGGGTTTAACCGGATTTAGCGTATCTAACTTACAAATTCCTGGTTATCAGCAGCCATGGGAAACGCCTTACGGTAAGCCTGATCGTATTGTTAGCGCATTAGATATTATGTTAGAAGGGCCGATTGGTGGTGCAGCCTTTAATAACGAATTTGGTCGGCCAAATATTTGCGGGTATTTTCGCAGTTATGAAAATCTTGTGACTACCGTGAATGGCGAAGAGGTAAGGGGTTACCACAAGCCGATTATGCTGGCAGGCGGATACGGTAATATTAAACAAGAGCATATAGAGCAGCGCGAGTTTGCACCATCGACCAAGTTAATTGTCTTGGGTGGTCCAGCCATGTTGATTGGTCTTGGCGGCGGCGCGGCTTCATCTGTTGCCTCTGGCAGCTCATCAGAAGACCTTGATTTTGCATCGGTACAGCGTCAAAACCCTGAAATTGAGCGGCGTTGTCAGGAAGTGATCGACCGCTGTTGGGCTTTAGGTGATGACAATCCGATAGCCTTTATTCACGACGTTGGCGCAGGTGGTTTATCGAATGCTTTCCCAGAGTTAGCCAAAGATGGTGGCTGTGGCGCAAATTTTGAGCTGCGGCAAATTCCCAATGATGAGCTATCAATGTCACCGCTTGAGATTTGGTGTAATGAGTCGCAGGAGCGTTATACCTTGGCGGTAAGTGATGACAACTTATCGCTATTTGAATCGATCTGTCAGCGCGAGCGTTGCCCTTATGCAGTGGTGGGGGAAGCTACTGCTGAACAGCATCTGCGCTTAAGCGATCGCGAGTTTGGTAATAATCCGGTTGATTTACCGATGGATGTATTATTTGGCAAGCCGCCAAAGATGCACCGTCAATTCACGCGACAAACTCTTGATTTACCCGGTTTTGACGGCCAAGAACTCGACCTATTAGAGGCGGCTGAACGGGTACTTCAGCTGCCAACCGTAGCCAGTAAGCAATTTTTAATCACCATTGGCGACCGTTCAGTGACTGGTCAGGTGGTTCGTGACCAGATGGTTGGGCCTTGGCAGGTGCCGGTTGCAGATGTGGCAGTCACCACCAGTAGTTTTGATAGCTATGTTGGTGAGGCGATGTCTATGGGTGAGCGCACGCCCATTGCGCTAGTCAACCCAGCGGCCTCTGCGCGTATGGCAGTGGCTGAGTCTCTGCTCAATATTGCTGCTGCACCTATCGCGCAGCTAAGCGATGTGAAGTTATCGGCTAATTGGATGGCAGCCGCCGGCTATGGCAGTGAAGATCAAGCTTTATATGAAGCAGTTGAGGCAATCGGCATCGAACTTTGTCCGGCACTTGGCATTGCTATCCCTGTTGGTAAAGACTCGATGTCAATGCGCACGGTATGGCAAGAACAAAACAGTAAGCTTGAAAAGTCAGTTACTGCGCCGCTATCCTTAGTGATCTCGGCATTTGCACCCGTGACGGACGTGCGCAAGACGCTAACACCGCAGCTGCATATAGGCTCTAAGCCAGCTGTGAAGCCTAGTGTGTTAATGTTAGTAGACTTTGCGCGCGGTAAAAAACGTTTAGGTGGCTCTTGTGTTGCGCAGGTTTTCAATGCGCTAGGTAACCAAGCGCCAGATGTCGATGATGCAGATGTGCTAAAAAATGGTTTTCATGCACTGCAGGCAGCGAATGCCGATGGTTTGTTGCTAGCTTATCACGATAAGTCAGATGGTGGCTTATTTACCACCTTAGTTGAAATGGCTTTTGCCGGTCATTGTGGTTTAGCCGTCGAATTAGAGACTATTCAGGCTGGCGCTTCAGCACTTGAAACCCTATTCAATGAGGAGTTAGGTGCAGTTGTGCAAGTTGCGGTCGAGCATATCGAGGCGCTGCAGGACGTGTTTGCGCAGTTCGATGTGGCCGATTGTTTGTCAGTTATTGGTAAGCCTTTGTCCGGTGATAAAATTGTCATTACTGAAGCGGGTCAAACGCTGATAGATGACTCGCGCGTTAGGCTGCATCAGCTTTGGGCGAAAACCAGTTACCATATCCAATCCATGCGCGATAACCCTGAATGCGCATTGCAAGAGTTTGAGAAAATCGCAGATGCAGATGACAATGGCATACAGCCATTGATTAGCTTCGATGCGCAAGACGATATTGCTGCCCCATTCATTAACCAAGGCGCGCGCCCGCAAATTGCTATTTTGCGTGAGCAAGGTGTAAATGGCCAAACCGAAATGGCAGCTGCTTTTGACAAAGCTGGCTTTAATGCCGTCGATGTTCATATGTCGGATTTGATTTCAGGTCGAACAAGTCTAGAGGGCTTTCGTGGCCTTGCAGCCTGCGGTGGCTTTTCCTATGGCGACGTGTTGGGTGCTGGCGAAGGTTGGGCAAAAACCATTTTATACAATCCGCAGTTAAGAGATCAGTTTGCCGCCTTCTTTGAGCGACAAGACAGTTTCTCACTGGGCGTATGTAATGGCTGCCAAATGATGTCACAGTTAAAACATATTATACCGGGCGCTGAACACTGGCCGCGTTTTGTGCGCAATCAGTCAGAGCAGTTTGAAGCCCGTTATGCGCAAATTCAGATTGCCGACTCAGCCTCAGTTTTACTGCAAGGTATGCAAGGTTCAGTGATTCCAGTTGCGGTTGCTCACGGCGAGGGTCGAGCCGAGTTTGGCTCGGATGCTCAGCTGGCTGCGGCCCAGGGTCTGGTTGCTGCGCGATTTGTAGACAGCCAACATCAGGCAACATTGCGATACCCTGATAACCCCAATGGTTCGCCTGACGGCTTGACAGCCTTAACCTCAGTTGATGGTCGAGCCACAATTATGATGCCACATCCTGAGCGCGTTTTTCGCACCGTAAATCATTCCTGGGCACCAAGCGACTGGGGTGAAGATAGCCCATGGATGCGCATTTTCCGTAACGCTCGTCGGTGGGTAGCTTGATGTACACGACCTTAACAACGATAAATTAGATAAATGATTTTATGATGAATAACTTCCCTTTATGGAAATATGCAGCCGTTATCTTTGCGCTGCTGATTGGCTTTATTTATGCCGCACCGAACTTGTATCCACCTGATCCTGCTATTCAGATATCGGTTGATTCAAGTGCACAAAGTTTGAATGATCGCCTGTTAAAAAGGGTNTTGTTTGCACTTGAGCAAGATAACATCGCGGTAAAGTCGCATGAGTTAAATGCGCAGCATATTTTGATTCGTCTGCAAGACCAAGCGCAGCAGCTGCATGCAAAAGAAATCATTGATATAGCCTTAAAGGCACAATACATCGTAGCGCTCAATCTTGCACCTACCACGCCTGAATGGTTAGTTGCCTTGGGCGCTGAGCCAATGAAGCTGGGTCTTGATCTTTCGGGTGGGGTACACTTTTTATTAGAAGTTGATACGCTGTTTGCCTTAGAGAAACGCATGGATGGTTACAAAGGCGATATTCGCAAACAGCTGCGAGAGCAGCGTATTCGCGGTGTCGTTGATACTGAATCACTAACGCTAGATGAACAGTCAACGATTGTTATTGTTGGCCGCTTTAAAAGCGCTGAGCTAAGAGATCAGGCAAAAGCCTTGATTAAAGACGCACAACCTAATCTCATTATTAGCACCGAAGATGACGAGCAGGGTAAATTTTTAATTCGTTGGTCAGTCTCTGAATCAGAGCGAAAACAAATCGCGCAAGATGCTGTGACCCAAAACTTAACGGCATTACGAAATCGAGTCAACGAGCTAGGCGTATCAGAACCTTTGGTGCAAAAACAAGGCGCCAATCGCATTGTGGTTGAGCTACCCGGTGTACAAGACTCCTCTACCGCTAAGCGTATCATTGGTAAAACCGCCAGTCTTGAATTTCGTTTAGAGGCTGATGGTAAAAGTGGTCAGGAAATGTTTCCATTTCGTCAGGGGGTTGGTCGCCGGGCACAAGCTGCTCTGACGCGCTCAGTGGTCATTACTGGTGAGCACGTGTCTAACGCCAGTTCAAGCTTTGACGAAAATGGTCGACCCCAAGTTAATATCACACTCGATAGTCAAGGCGGCAAACGTATGCATGCTGCCACTAAATCGAATATTGGTCGTAATCTAGGCGTGCTATTTATCGAGCGTAAATACCGTGCAAAAACAGTGTTAGATGAAGCTGGCCGCAAAAGCCTGGAGCGCGTGCCTTATTACCAAAAAGAAATTATATCGCTTGCCACAGTGCAGTCTGCACTTGGCGTACAATTTCGAATCACTGGTTTAGACAGTCCGCAAGAAGCAAAAGATTTGGCACTGCTGCTTCGCGCAGGCGCATTGGCGGCGCCAATCGACTTTGTTGAAGAACGCACGATTGGCCCGTCTTTAGGTGCGGAGAATATTGCCCTAGGCATTGAGGCAGTCAGTATTGGTATGCTGGCGGTGCTGGTATTTATGCTGCTGTATTATAAAGTGTTTGGCCTTGCGGCGAATATTGCATTGGTATTGAACCTTATTTTGATAGTCGCCTGTATGTCTATTTTATCGGCTACCTTAACGCTGCCTGGGATAGCCGGCATTGTGTTAACTGTGGGTATGGCGGTTGATGCCAATGTGCTGATTTTTGCGAGGATTAAGGAGGAAATCGCTGACGGCATTTCACCTTACAAGGCAATTGAGGCTGGCTATGATCGTGCATTTGTGACGATTATGGATGCCAATATTACCACCTTCTTGGTTGCCGTTATTTTGTTCGCGATTGGTAGCGGCCCCGTGCAAGGTTTTGCTGTTACCTTAATGATTGGTATTTTAACTTCCATGTTTACAGCAATTGTTGTCACCCGTGCGATAGTGCAGCTAATTTACCGAAATCCGCGCGTTAATCGTTTAGCTATATAGGTATCCAGATGAGCGAGAAAAAAGTATTCAATTTTATGGCCTATCGCCATGTGGCAACCGGGTTTTCAGCCATACTGTTGCTGATTGCTATCGCAGCGCTTGCTTTTAGAGGCTTAAACTTCGGTTTAGACTTTACCGGCGGTACCTTAGTTGAGGTGGCGTTTGAGCAGCCGGCAGATTTGTCGGTGGTGCGTGAAGATCTGGCAGAGGCAGGTTTTGGTAATGCCGTAGTGCAACATTTTGGTGCTGAAACCGATGTGATGATCCGCGTTCAGGGTGAAAGTACCTCAAAGCTAGGCAGCCAAATTCTAAACGCGCTTGAGTCGGCCGATCCAAGCGTTGAGCTAGAGCGCATAGAGTTTGTTGGGCCACAGGTAGGTGATGAGCTTAAAGAGCAGGGCGGTATGGCCATGCTATTGGCTCTCGCCATGATTATGGTCTATGTGGCAATTCGTTTTCAGCTGAAGTTTTCAATCGGTGCCGTTGCGGCCTTGGCGCATGATGTTCTAATTACCTTAGGTTTGTTTGCCTTATTAGGTTTGGAGTTTGATCTTACGGTATTAGCTGCCATTTTGGCGGTTATCGGCTACTCCTTGAATGATACCATTGTCGTTTCTGATCGAATTCGTGAAAATTTTCGTCTGATGCGCAAGGGTGATGCTGCTGAGGTCATTAATACCTCATTAACACAAACGTTCAGTCGCACTATCGTCACCTCCTTGACTACCTTGCTGGTGTTGGTTGTGCTGTATATCTTCGGTGGCGATCTGATTCGCGGATTCTCAATTGCATTGCTAACAGGCGTGCTAATTGGTACTTATTCGTCAATTTATGTCGCGGCCAATGTGCTGATGCTTATGCACATCAGCAAAGATGACCTTATTGTGATTGAGCAAGCAGAAGAAGATTACGACACGCCCTAGTTCATCGGCGACCTGCTTTGGGTTGCCATGCTTTATAAGAATTTGTTGTTATGAATACTGCGATCAATATTGTTAAAAGCGCTGTCATAAATATATTTCGATCTACACTTTTGCTGTTACTCATTAGCTCCTATATGCAGGCGAATGCTCAGCAGCGATATGAGGAAAGAGATCGCCATGCATGGTTTGTTGATATCGGTGGTTTTGCGGCATCTGGTTATGATTCTTTGGTGCAGGTAAACTCAAAACGTCTTGGTTTGGGTAGCTTGCTCGACTTAGAGCAGGCTCTGGGCATTGATAAGAGCGTCAGCGTACTGAAAATAGATGCTGCGTATCAATTTAACCTGAAGCACCGCTTAAGACTTAGCTTCTATCAAACCGATCGAAAGGGCGATTCTGTTGTCGACAAAGAGAATATTCAAATCGGCGACAATATATATGGCATAGGCAGCCAACTTTCTACTGAAATTAATACCTCCGTGCTTAAGCTAGGCTGGGACTATTCATTGATTAATGTTAAAGCTTATGAGGCATATGTCGGATTGGGTTTGAATGTTAGACGAACCGAGCTGAATTTTAGCAGCGACTTATTTGTAAATGGCGATGACGAGCGGGAAAGCAATGGCGATTTTTCGTCAGATCAGTATATCCCTCTACCAACCTTGAATATTGGTTTTCGTTACAACGTCAGTGATAATTTCTCTTTCATTTATCAGCATGAATTATTTGCGCTGGATTATGAAGGTTATGGTGGCCTGTTAAAAGAAAACTATATTGGTCTCGAGTACCAAGTATTGCAAAATTTTGGTCTTGGTATCGGTCTGAGCTCATTAGTGTTTGATCTAGATGTTGACAGTAGTGAGTTTGATGGCAAGCTAGAGACTGGGTATTCAGGTTTAATGTCGCATTTTCGCTTTGCATTCTAAGCTTTAGGGCGGACTCTTCTCGCATATTGTTCGAGATTATGTTGTTTTCTCGACATTAAACGGCAATAAGCCATTTACCATCTTAAACAGGGATAGTTTGTGAATATTCGCCATGCATTGTATTTTCTGTTCATTTCAATGGCTACTGAGGCTATTGCTGGCGAGCTTATTGCCGAAGATAAGTTTGCCTCGTTTACTGATAAAATTGTGGCATACAACCCGAATTTTTTTGGGCTTGCAGTGCCTACTACCAACGATCCGCTAAAAGAAGAAGAGCATCTTGAATTTTATTTATCGATAGAATACCCCATCTATCAAGGCCTTCATTTCGTGTATAACGGCTTATTTGATTTTTATGTGTTAAATGAGCAATACAAATCCTCACCCGTGCTATCGCGTATTCAAAACCCTGGCATTAGCTACAAATTTAATAGCTTTGTTTGGCAAGGCTTTTGGCATAGCTTTGAATTAGGTTGGTTTCATGAATCGAACGGTCAGTCGTTAGAGCTAGCCAAGCAAGATGATGACCAAAACGGTATTGACGATGCCTTGGATATTTTTAATACGCTTGCGCAGCAGCGAAATCTGATTTTCGCAATCAATGAGGTGAGTCGCGGTTGGGATTATTTTAGTCTGCGTTACCGATTAAGTTCAGACCTGAATTTGGTTCAGCCTCAGCAGGGCGATTGGCTATTGCAAACGGATTTGCGTTTATTATGTGATTGTCAGTTAGCAGGACTGCTCGATAAAGAAGACGAGATTTGGTGGGATCAACAAGATAATGCTGAAATTGCTGCCTACGATGGGCTAAGACTACGCTACGACTACTTTTTTCAGCCTTGGCTAAATACTCGAGTTGAGTTTAAGACGGGTTTAAAAAACGTGTTTAAGAATCGCGGCGGTAAACTGGCGATCAATGCCAAGGCTGGCGATGCATGGCTATCATTATTTTACTTTGATGGCTTCGGTAAAGAGCCAGCGAGTTATCACCTTAAAACCAGCTATGTGGGCTTTGGCATCGAGTTCGAGTAACGTCTTGCCGGCACTCTTAACACTCTTAGCATTTTAGAGCTCTTGGTACTCTCTACATTAAGCGTAAATACTTAAATATTTTTCAATGAGGGTGAGCATCAATACCATTCAGGCTGTCAGTTCAGGCTTTCAGTTCAGCCAATGAATACAAGCTGTGAGCGCAACAAATCAGCACAGCTACATATTAGCAGAGCCACATATTAGCACAGCCAGATGCTAGCTTTGATAAGGCGCAACTTCAGTTCTTGGGTTGCACTGCTTGCAGCGTTGCTTTGAAGGCCTTGGGTGAGCCTGCCACAATTTGATGATTTTTCAGTGAATCAAAACCGCCCGAAAAATCTGAGACTAGCCCGCCGGCTTCTTTGACTAGCAGCATGCCAGCGGCAATATCCCAAGCTTTAATGCCTTTCTCCCAAAAGCCATCATAGCGACCAGCCGCAACATAGGCTAGATCGAGTGAGCAAGCGCCCATCCGTCGAATGCCGGCGCTGCCCAAAGCTAAGGTGTTCAGAGCTTGGTTAAATTCTAGCATTGCTGCATGCGGTGTATCACCAAAGGGTATGCCGGTGGCAAAAAGTGCCTGAGGTTTGTGGTATTTTTCCTTCACTCGAATTCGGCGGCCATTGAGTTGGGCGCCTGCACCACGACTGGCAGTATATTCTTCACGCTTAATAGGGTCATAAATAACCGCATGTTCAAGCACGCCCTGTCGATTAACGCAGGCGATAGAAACGGCAAAATGGGCAATGCCGTGAATGAAATTAGTAGTGCCGTCTAAAGGGTCAATAAGCCAGTGATATTCGGCTTGCTCAGGATCGCCAATAATGCCAGCTTCTTCGCAGACGAAGGCGTGATCTGGATAGGCTTTTTGTAAATGATAGAGAATCTCTTGCTCGGCCGCTTGATCAACCTCGGTGACAAAGTCGCTAGCAGATTTTGCCATCACTTCGAGCTGATCAATGTTTTCCGCCGCACGTTCAATGATATCGCCCGCTTTTCTTGCGGCGCGAAGAGCAATATTGATAAATGGGTGCATAATTCAAACCTTGTATAAAAATGACGGCGGAAACGGCTGTTAAAGATCAGTGAGTGTGAAACTCTGCAGCAATTATAAGCAGGAGTGCAGTTCGACGCCAGTCCTGTATAATATGCGTCGCAGATTTTAGCGCGAATTAATAAATATTGGGTCTATGCATGTCCTCAGCACTGTTTTCTCAGATTCGAATCGTATTGGTCAATACGACCCATCCTGGCAATATAGGTGCTGCCGCGCGTGCCATGAAAAATATGGGTCTAGCACAGTTGGTCTTGGTGGAGCCAAAGCAGTTTCCTGATGAAGAAGCGGTGTGGCGCGCTGGTCACGCTGATGATGTGCTCGAGCAGGCGCTATGTTGTCAAAGTTTAAGCGAGGCCATTGATGGCTGCGCCTTAGTTATTGGCACGTCAGCGCGTGAGCGCAAAATACCCTGGCCGTTAATGAATCCGAGAGAGGCCGCCGCGCAGGTGCAGCAACAGCTGGTCAATGCGCCAAAGCAGCCGATTGCGCTGGTGTTTGGACGCGAAGACCGTGGCCTAACCAACGACGAATTGCATCAGTGTCATTTACATTTAAATATTCCAACCAACCCCGAATATAGCTCGCTCAACTTAGCGGCTGCAGTACAGGTGGTTTGTTATGAGTTACGCATGACTATTCTGGGTGATCAATTACCCACCGTGAGTCAGTCAAGTTCAGAGCTAGAGCAGGCGGCCTTGGCCGCCAGTATGCGAGACTGGGATGTGCCGATTGCAGGGCCTGCGATGCTAGAGCATTTTTATCAGCATTTAGAGCAAAGCTTAATCGCGATTGAATTTTTAGAGCCGAATGCTCAGCGCCAAGTGATGACGCGCTTTCGACGTTTGTTTCATCGTGCGCGGATGGACGAGATGGAAGTGCAAATGTGTCGCGGCATGCTCAAGCGGATTGATCAGCTGGTGCAGAAAATCAATCCATAGATGCTGATTTAGGGCCTGTAAATTGCCAATAAAAATACTTGACTAAAATACTCGGAATACAGATAATTCGCGGCCTACAAGCCTGACTCGATGAATATTTTTTTATGCGACTTACTACTAAAGGCCGCTATGCGGTGACTGCAATGCTAGACCTTGCGCTGCATCAGCATCATGGCCCTATCAGTCTGGCAGATATTTCATCTCGGCAAGATATTTCCTTGTCTTATCTTGAGCAATTATTTTCTAAATTGCGCAAGCGACAGCTGGTTAATAGTGTGCGCGGACCCGGTGGCGGCTATCGCTTATCCAAGCCAGTAGCGAGCATTTTTATCGCCGATATTATTGCAGCAGTCGATGAAAGTATTGATGCGACCAATTGCCAAGGAAAGGGTGACTGTCAAGATGGTCAAACTTGTTTAACGCATCACCTTTGGGCCGATCTCAGTGGCCAAATTCAGCAGTTTTTACAGAGTATCAGCTTGGCCTCGCTTATCGAACGTGAGGAAATTCGTCGCCTATCATCAAAGCAATTGGATCATACCGCCGACACTGCTGTAGCTGAGCACGACCTGATCGCTTCGGTCAGTGATTTATAACGGGTTTTTGTTGTGAAGCCATCTGCTATCTACCTTGATTATGCTGCGACAACGCCAATTGCGGAATCGGTTGCGCAAAAAATGCAGGCCTGTCTGCTGCGTGACGGTAATTTTGGTAATCCGGCCTCAAATAGCCATATGTATGGTTGGCAGGCCGCTGAGGCCGTTGAGTTGGCGAGGCAACAAGTGGCTGACTTAATCGGCGCGGAAGTGCGTGAGATTGTGTTTACCTCAGGTGCGACTGAATCGGATAATTTGGCCTTATTTGGCGCTGCGCGCCTGCAGGCTCAGAAGTTTGGTAAAAAGCATATTATTAGCTCAAGCATTGAGCATAAGGCGGTGCTCGATTGTTTAGCGCAGCTTGAGTCTGAGGGCTTTGAGGTAAGCTATATCCAGCCCAATCAATCTGGTCAGACAACAGTGCAGCAAATTGCTGACGTATTGCGCGCAGATACCGCATTGGTTTCTATTATGCATGCGAATAATGAAACCGGCATCATTAATAATATTGCAGCCATCGCACAACTTTGCCGACAATCTGCTGTCCTATTTCATGTTGATGCTGCGCAAAGCGTGGGTAAGCTGGCCCTTGATGTGAAAGCAATGGGCATTGATATGTTGTCGGTCTCAGCCCATAAAATGTATGGCCCGAAAGGTGTAGGTGCTTTGTATGTGTCTCGTCAGCCCAAAGTTGAGCTTGCACCGCTAATGTTTGGTGGCGGCCATGAGCGCGGTATGCGCTCAGGCACTTTGGCTACGCACCAAATTGTTGGCTTAGGCGAGGCCTGTGCCCTAGCTCAAGATAATCAGGCCGAGCTGGCCGAAATAAAGCGTTTACGCGATATGTTATGGCAGGGCATACAGCATTTACCGATGGTGTCATTGAATACCGACCTAGATAATGCTTTGGTAGGACACCTAAACGTCTGTTTTAGCGGTCTGGTCGGTGAGACCTTATTAATGTCCTTGCGGCGTTTGGCACTGTCTTCTGGTTCGGCATGTAACTCCGCAAGCATGAAACCATCGTATGTATTAACAGAGATGGGCTTATCGGATCAGGCTGCTGACAGCTCGCTGCGGTTCTCGTTGGGTCGCTATACCAGCGAGCAAGAAATTAATGATGCGATAGCGCATATATGTGAAGTATGTCAGCGATTAGCTGCGTAATGAGAAAAGAGTATGACTGAACAGATTGATAAAGCACTCGAGCGTGAATACGAAGCAGGTTTTGTCTCAGATATCGAATCTGAGACTTTTCCGCCTGGGCTTGACGAGTCAGTTATTCGTAAGATATCACAGATGAAAAACGAGCCACAGTGGATGCTTGAGTGGCGCTTAGAGGCGTTTAAAGTCTGGCAGGCAATGGATGAGCCAGCTTGGGCACACGTTGATTATCCAACAATCAACTTCCAAGATATTTCCTATTATTCGGCGCCCAAAAGCATGAAAGATAGACCGCAATCCTTGGATGAGGTTGATCCTGAGTTGCTTGAAACCTATGAAAAGCTGGGGATTCCTTTAGAGGAGCAAAAAGCACTAGCAGGCGTTGCCATGGATGTAGTATTTGATTCAGTTTCAGTGGTAACTACCTTCAAAGAAAAGTTGAAAGAAGCCGGCGTGATTTTCTGTTCGATTTCTGAAGCCTTGCAAGAATACCCTGAGATGGTTAGGCAGCACCTGGGTTCGGTGGTGCCGCAGCGCGATAATTACTATGCCGCGTTAAATTCCGCAGTATTCACTGACGGTTCGTTCGTGTATATCCCGAAAGGGGTGCGCTGCCCGATGGAGTTATCAACGTATTTCCGCATTAACGAACAGAATACCGGACAGTTTGAGCGAACCTTAATTGTTGCTGACGAGGGCAGCTATGTTAGCTATTTAGAAGGTTGTACTGCACCACAGCGTGACGAAAATCAGCTGCATGCTGCAGTGGTAGAATTGGTGGCACTTGATGATGCTGAAATAAAATATTCAACGGTGCAAAATTGGTACCCTGGCGATGAGCAAGGTCGCGGCGGCATATACAATTTTGTTACCAAGCGGGCAGTTTGCCACACCAATGCTAAGGTCTCCTGGACCCAAGTTGAAACTGGCTCAGCGGTTACCTGGAAATACCCTAGCTGTATTTTACGCGGTGATAATAGCGTTGGGGAGTTTTACTCTGTGGCGTTAACGCGCGGTAAGCAACAGGCTGATACCGGTACTAAGATGATTCACTTAGGAAAAAATACTAAGTCGACGATTATTTCCAAAGGTATTTCGGCTGGTCATTCAAACAATGCCTATCGTGGCTTGGTGCGCATGGGGCCAAACTCTGATGGCGCGCGAAATTTTACGCAATGTGATTCACTATTGATTGGTGATCAATGTGGCGCGCATACATTCCCTTATGTGGAAAGCAAAAATCCATCAGCGATTGTTGAGCATGAAGCTACCACATCAAAAGTGTCAGACGATCAAATGTTTCTTTGTCAGCAGCGCGGGCTTGACCCTGAAAAAGCCGTTTCGATGATTGTGAACGGTTTTTGTAAAGAAGTGTTCAAAGAGCTGCCGATGGAGTTTGCGGTTGAAGCAGGAAAATTACTAGAGATCAGCTTAGAAGGCTCGGTCGGTTAATAAAGAGAAAAATGATGTTAAGTATTGAGAATTTACAGGCCAGCGTAGAGCAAAAGCAAATCTTGAAGGGTTTGAACCTTGAAGTAAAAGCCGGTGAAGTGCATGCGATAATGGGGCCCAATGGCGCGGGTAAATCAACTCTAGGATATGTATTGTCTGGCCGTGAGGGTTATCAGGTGGATCAAGGCAGTGCGCTATTAAATGGTCAAGATTTACTTGAATTAGAGGCTGAAGAGCGTGCTAGGGCAGGTTTGTTTCTAGCATTCCAATATCCGGTTGAAATTCCGGGTGTATCAAATCTGGAATTTTTGAAGGCTGCTGTTGACGCGCATCGTGAAGCGCAAGACTTGCCTGCGGTATCATCAAAAGAGTTCCTGAAAATGGCAAGAGAGGCTTGTAAGCAAGTCAATTTGCCGGTTGAATTTTTAAAGCGTGGCGTCAACGAGGGCTTCTCAGGCGGGGAAAAAAAGCGTAATGAAATCATGCAAATGATTTTGTTGTCTCCGTCACTTTGCATTTTGGACGAAACCGATTCAGGTCTCGATATTGATGCATTACAGGTAGTTGCTGAAGGTGTGAATAGCCAGCGCAGCGCTGATCGAAGCTTTGTAGTGGTCACGCATTATCAACGATTATTAGATTATATTAAGCCCGATTACGTGCACGTGCTTGCGGATGGCAAAATTGTTAAATCGGGTGGCCCTGAGCTAGCGCTCGAGTTAGAGCAAGAAGGCTATGCTTGGTTGGATGCCGGCAGTGATATTGCCAAGGCTTCAGGTGAATAACAATGACTGAATGGTTAGAGCGCGCGGTTCAGCGTGCACAGCAGCCGAATCAGCAGCTACCGTTTGCTTGGCAAAAAATCAGGCAGCAAGCACGTCAGCAGCTACAGCAGTCTATTTGGCCTACACGCAAGACTGAGGCTTGGAAATATACCTCGCTTTATCAGTTAGGTCAGCAATCGTTCGAGTTAGGTAATATTGATGGCCAAGCGAGCGAGATTGCTGATTTATCGTCGATTGATATAGTTTTTGACGGCCAGGCCTGGCGCTTGCCTAAGCAGCCGCTACCGGCTGGAATATCGATACGTATGCTAAGTGATGAAGCTGTTTTGCCATCTGGCTTTGCCAGTATCAAGCCTGCTCGCCATTTGTTTGGCCAGGTTAACGACGCCTTATTCGCTGACGCATTGATCATTGAGGTAGCAGCAGATACCACTATCGAGCCGGTTGTGCGCTTATGCATCAATAATCGCGAAGCATTTGAGCAACACGCTCGCGCATTTGTTAGTGTGGCGGAGAACGCAAAGCTTACTGTGTTAGAGCAACTTGAGGGCACCGCCAGTGGCCTTACCAATACCTGCACTGAATTCGATTTGAGCGAATATGCTACGCTCAACCACTACCGTTTACAGCTGCAAACCGAGCAAAGCTACTGTGT
Source organism: Pseudomonadales bacterium (assembly GCA_013215025.1). NCBI lineage: Bacteria > Pseudomonadati > Pseudomonadota > Gammaproteobacteria > Pseudomonadales > Pseudomonadales bacterium. The sequence continues at coordinate 3,839 of JABSRR010000012.1, read as the reverse complement.
CGGTGGAGACTTCTTTCGCCTAGCTCAACATTCAAAGCTTAATAGCCATATTATTGGCTTTGGTGCTGCGATGTCTCGTTTAGATGTTGATGTCGAACATGCAGGTGAGCATGCGCTAGCAACCATGAATGCTATTTATTTGTTAGACGGCGAAGAGCATTTTGACTTGCACACCACGATTGAGCATGCCGTTGCTCACGGCACCACAGAGGAAAATGTGCGTGGCATTGTGGCAGATCGAGCGCAAGCCGTGTTTAACGGTCGCATACATATTCATCGTGATGCACAGAAAACCTTAGCAGAGTTGAATAATCGTAACTTATTGCTGTCGCGCAGAGCCGAAATAAACACCAAGCCTGAGTTAGAGATATACGCTGATGATGTGCGTTGTGCACACGGTGCGACAGTCGCCGAAATAGACGATGCGGCGCTTTACTACCTTACCTCAAGAGGGATTAATAAAGCTGAGGCTATGGTAATGCTGAACTTTGGCTTTGTTAATGAGTTGGTTGAGCAGATGCCTGATGAGCCAATAGCAGCCCTGATGCGTAAGCAATTGCGCCAGCGCTTTAGCACTATGCAAGCGAACTAGTGGCATTGATGGCCAATTGAGTAATGATCTATGAGTTTTGATGTAGAGAAAATTCGCGCTGAGTTTCCTGTTTTGCAACAGCAGTTTGACGGAAAGCCTCTGGTGTATCTAGATAATGCGGCAACCACTCAAAAACCGCAGGCTGTTATAAATGCCTTGTTAGATTATTATCAGCATTGCAATGCGAATGTACACCGCGGTGCCCATCGTTTAGCTGATGAGGCAACTCGCCGCTTTGAGCATGCGCGTGATCAAGTTGCTGAGTTTATCAACGCAAAGCATCGCGAAGAAGTCATTTGGACCGCCGGCACGACCGAATCGATTAATATTATCGCTAACGGATTTAAACAGAGGCTCACAGAGCATGATGTGGTGATAGTTTCAGAAATGGAACATCATGCAAATCTTATCCCTTGGCAGCAGGCTTGTCATGCTTCAGGCGCCAGTCTTTGGATTGCCCCAATCACCGATGCCGGTGAACTTGATCTGGCTGAATTTGCATCTTTGTTACAAAAGGCTGGAGAAAATCTCGCATGTTTGGCGATTACGCATATTTCGAATGCCTTAGGTACGGTTAATCCGATTCGCGATATTATTCAACAAGTGCGCCAAACATCGGCTGATGCATTAGTGCTGATTGATGGTGCACAGGGCATCGCTCACGGCGATGTTGATGTGCAACAGTTAGACTGTGATTTTTATGTGTTTTCCGGTCATAAGGTGTTTGCGCCAACGGGAGTTGGCGTGCTCTGGGGTAAATCTGACTTGCTGGCTGACTGGCCAGTATGGCAAACCGGCGGTGAAATGATCAGTGAAGTCAGCTATCAAGATGCGAGCTGGAATGTGTTACCTTACAGGCTTGAGGCGGGCACACCAAATATTGCTGATGTTGTTGCGTTAGGTGCTGCCATTGATTGGCTTAGCACGATTGATCTTACTGCAATGCGTGCACATGAGAAAGCGCTGATTAGCAAAGCTGGGTCTCTGGCAGCAGATTTTGACGGATTAGAGGTGATTGGACAGGCAAAAGATAAATTGTCGGTGCTGAGTTTTATTATGCATAATGGCCATCCAGCGGACATAGGATTTTTGTTAGATCGTCAAGCTGTGGCGATTCGCACTGGCCATCACTGTGCGGAGCCATTGATGCAGCGCTTAGGTCTGCCCGGTACGGCAAGAGCATCGTTTGCCTTATACAATACTCTCGATGAGGTGGATGTATTTTTTGCGGCGCTCGACAAAGTTAATACCATGTTGATGTAAACAGGATAATAATTATGACGGTTGATACATTTAATCCTCAGCAAGACCTTATTTCGTTAACGGATGCTGCGCTTGCTCATTTCAGTACTGCGCTGAAAAGTCGGCCTGATGCACTGGTGCGGCTGTCCACAAAAGAGTCAGGCTGCAGCGGTTTTGCCTATGAGTTGAATATTGTTAATGCTGCTGAGCAAGGCGATGTTGTATTGTCGCCCAGTGCAGAGATTCGTTTTGCCGTCGCCAATGATGCACTGCAATTAGTCAAAGGTACCGAAATAGATATGGTTACCGAAGGTGTAAATCGCGTGGTTAAATTTAATAACCCCAATGTAACTGCTGAGTGCGGTTGCGGCGAGAGTTTTACGGTTAACTAAGGCAGCGCAGTGCAACAGACATTAGCCGATACCAAACAGGCTTGCCCGGCAAGAAAAGTACCCTCGGGCGAATTAATTGAGATCCCAGCCGGTCAATTTTTAACTATCAATCAGAGTCTAGGCGGTAACTATACCGTTACCTGGCAAGGTAATATGTATCGTATTGACGGTACTGATGCGGCCGCGATTGGACAGCAGCCTGAGCAGTTTGATTTTGACGATGACGGCTCTGGACTGATTCAAGAATCTCAAGTTTGGCAGGCCTTAGATACCATTTTTGACCCTGAGATTCCAATCAGTATTGTGGAGCTTGGGCTGGTTTATCAAGTGCTTATTGATCAAAACAATGCCGCCGTTGCGGTTAATATGACCCTGACAGCCCCCGGTTGTGGCATGGGNCCGGTATTGGTGGCTGATGTTGAATACCGTTTGGCAAANGTGCCAAATATTCAGCAGGTAAGCGTAGAATTAGTATTTGANCCNCCTTGGCATAGAGACATGATGAGTGAAGAAGCGCAATTAGAAGCAGGTTTGTTTTTCTGATGGCCTTAACGAATACTGATGAAATACTGGACGATTTAGCCTTTTTCGACGATTGGGAAGAGCGCTATAAATATATTATTGATTTAGGCAAAGAGCTCGAGCCGATGCAGCAAAGCCTGAAAACCGACGATAAATTGGTTAAGGGCTGTCAAAGCAATGTGTGGTTAGACGTTCTGCAGGCTGAACAGCAGCAGCTGCACTTTATTGTCGACAGCGATGCGATTATTGTGCGTGGCTTATTAGCCTTAGTCATGGCCGCGTTTAATCAGAAAAGCGCGGAGGATATCGTTCGTTTCGATATCAACGCCTATTTTAATGCGCTAGATTTAGAGCGCCATCTAAGCCCCACGCGAGGCAACGGTTTGCGTGCCATTGTGGCAAAAATTCAGCAAATTGCTCAAGCCCAGCTAAAAAACTAAATTCTCTAGCCATTTTTTTCGCTTTTTGTGCAAAATACCCCCATTTGGGGGGCTTGGCTTCGCCGAGTGAATCCCTATACTTTGAATCATTGCAAAGCACCAGACTACTTTGCAAGCCTTTAGGAATCTTCTGCATGATGCAGCGTTTACATGATGTAAATTGATCGGCCCATGATGGGCCTTTTTTCTTTCCAGCTTTCCAGCTTTCCAGCTTTTTATCGTTGACGTCGCTATTTTTCAGAATGCTTATTAATTGCTAACGGCATGTTTTCAGTTATGTAACTGCCAAGCTGTAAGCTTTTGCTCTTAATTGCCCTTCGATTCATCAGTCTGTGGTATTTATGATGCCAATAGAATAAAAAATCTGCAGTTATGCGACATTGGTATAGCTAAATCCCACTAGTGAAAAGACAAGGCGCTAAGCTTACATTCAGTGCAAAAGGGCAGATATGCAATCATGATTATAATTGGCTATTTGCTCAGTTTTGCTAAGTCTGGATATGTAGTCTGAAGTCTATCAATATAACATCAGTTACAGCGTTTAAGGTTTAATGTATGGGCGACCAGCACTGTCGCTACTGCCAAAAAAAACTCACCGCCAGTGATCACTTTAAAGATGAGCTCAAAACATGCCGTGCTTGTTGGGAGCAG
>JABSRR010000011.1 GCA_013215025.1 Pseudomonadales bacterium | reverse complement strand
CGTGAAAACACATCTATCGTTTGGCGACGATTTGCTCTCGATAGTTATTATTTTGGTGATAATTGCAGTCAGACCCATCAGCTAGTATGGCTTAAGAAGCAAGCCGATTATTGCTTTCAACTCGATAGCTACGCTGAGGTTTTCACCCATGCGGATATGATAAGCTGAATCTCTGAGAGAGATAGTGAATAGAAAGCTATAGGAAATGGTGGGCCTGCACAGACTTGAACTGTGGACCTACCGATTATGAGTCGGGTGCTCTAACCAACTGAGCTACAGGCCCCAAAAATGGCGATTGCCATTCGATGCGCGATTATAAAGTGCTAGCTAAACTCTGGCTAGCACTTTAGCGGATGATGATCAATCTGTAGTCAGTTTGCTCTCGCCGAGTGCAGCGCGACTCAGTTTGAATACCACAGGGCTCAGCAATAATAATGCGATCAGATTGGGTATAGCCATTAACGCATTGAAGGTATCGGCTAATAGCCAGATAAAGTCTAGCTGTGCAATCGCGCCCACCGGTACCGCGAGAATCCAAGCAATACGGAAGGGAAGTACAATTTTTTCGCCAAATAGGTAACTGGCGCAGCGCTCGCCATAGACACTCCAGCCGATAATGGTGGTAAATGCAAATACGGCCAAGCCAATCGCGACAATATAGGCGCCAAGCCCCGGTAAAGCCGAATCAAACGCCGCTGCTGTAAGTGGTGCGCCGGATGCGCCAGTTTGCCATACGCCGCTTAAAACAATGGCAAAGGCGGTGATTGAGCAGATAACGATGGTATCGATAAAAGTGCCGAGCATGGCAATTTTGCCTTGCTCTACGGGGTTATTGGTTTGTGCATGTGCATGTGCGATAGGTGCCGAGCCAAGCCCCGCTTCGTTGGAAAAGATGCCGCGTGCCACACCAAAGCGAATTGCCGCAATCATCGCGGCACCGGCAAAGCCGCCGGTAGCTGCATGGCCAGTAAAAGCGGATTTAACAATCAGTGCAAAAGCTGCCGGTAGCGCACTCACATTCAATGCAATAATGATAAGCCCCGCCGCTAAATAGGCGACGGCCATCAGGGGTACTAATTTACCCGCGACTTGCGCAATGCGCTTAACCCCGCCAAGGATAACTGTTGCGACAACGGCCATTAAGATAAGGCCATAAAGGGTTTTATTAAGACCAAATGTGGCGGTCAGACCATCGGCAACAGAGTTGGCCTGTACCGTATTGCCAATGCCAAAAGCGGCAATAAAGCCAAAAAATGCAAAAGCCCAGCCTAGCCACTGCCAATTTTTACCGAGCCCGTTTTTAATATAGTACATGGGCCCGCCAACATGCTCACCTTGACTGTTAGTTTCGCGGTAGTGCAGCGCCAGCAAGGCCTCTGCGTATTTGGTTGCCATACCAACTAGGGCGGTAATCCACATCCAAAATACTGCGCCAGGGCCACCTAGCGCAATGGCTGTTGCGACGCCTGCGATATTGCCGGTGCCCACGGTCGCCGACAGCGAGGTCATTAAGGCGTTGAATGGGGTGATTTCCCCGTGCTGGGTGTGTTGGCTCTGGCGACCTTGCCAAAGCAGTTTAAACGCTTGGCCAAGTTGACTAATGGGCATGGCTTTGAGGCCCAGAGTTAAGAAAATGCCGGTGCCAAGAATTAAGCACAGCATCAGTGGGCCCCAAACAATACCGTTAAGGGTTGAGAGTAAAGCAGAGAGAGTAGTCATATTCGATCCTTACAAAAAAACCAGCAAAAGCTGGCTTTAGAGTACGTAATTTAGATCGACGGGGCAAATTTAGCAGGCCCATTGGCCATCGATTTTGCGCCGTTTAATGTTGTTGCTCGTCAATAAGGCTGTTACTCGTCAATAAAGCTGCGCAGATGGTCAGAGCGAGAAGGGTGGCGTAGTTTGCGCAGAGCCTTGGCTTCTATTTGACGAATCCGCTCACGGGTGACATCAAACTGCTTACCAACTTCTTCTAAGGTGTGGTCGGTATTCATATCGATACCAAAGCGCATGCGTAATACTTTCGCTTCGCGCGCCGTAAGGCCGCCCAAGACTTCACGTGTTGAATCTGACAAGCTGGTTGACGTAGCGTTATCAACCGGCTGGGTAATCGTGGTGTCTTCAATAAAGTCACCAAGATGCGAATCTTCATCATCACCGATTGGCGTTTCCATCGAGATAGGTTCTTTGGCGATTTTCAGCACTTTACGGACCTTATCTTCAGGCATGTCTAGACGTTCACCTAGCTCTTCTGGAGTAGGCTCGCGACCCATCTCTTGCAACATTTGACGTGAGATGCGGTTAAGCTTATTGATCGTCTCGATCATGTGTACCGGAATACGAATCGTACGTGCTTGGTCGGCAATTGAGCGAGTAATTGCCTGACGAATCCACCATGTGGCGTACGTGGAAAACTTATAGCCTCGGCGGTATTCAAACTTGTCAACTGCTTTCATCAGGCCAATATTGCCTTCTTGAATCAGGTCAAGGAATTGCAGACCGCGGTTGGTGTATTTTTTAGCGATCGAGATAACCAGACGTAAGTTGGCTTCTACCATTTCTTTTTTCGCGCGACGGGCACGTGCTTCACCAATCGACATGCGACGGTTAATATCTTTAATATCGCTGATAGCAAGGCCAGTGTCGTTTTCGAGCGCAATCAGCTTGCGCTGAAGGCGCGCAACGTCTTCACGCACCTGCTCAAGGCTTTCACCGTGCTTGGCGTGTTTAGCGATAAATTCGTCAATCCAGTCAATATTGGTCTCATTACCAGGGAAGCTTTTAATAAAGCCAGAGCGTGGCGCTCTTGCTTTATTAACCACTAGACGCTGAATTTCTCTCTCTTGTGCACGACACTCAGTGAGAGATTCGCGCGCCTGCGCCACAATAGGATCGATGACTTTAGGCGTTAGCTTGAAGAATTTAAATAATTCACCTAAAGCGTCTAATTCTTTCAGCGTGGTTTTATGATAACGGCCATGCTTATCGAGCGCTTTTTGAGTTTTCTTATGCTGCTTAGCTAGTGCGGTGAAACGCTCTTTAGCTTCCTCCGGATCTGGCCCGGTATTCGCTGAGCTATCATCTTCATCCTCTTCGTCGTCTTCCGCTTCTTGCGGCTCTGAGAAACCTTGCGGCTTAGCTTCAGGAACGTCGTCGGTTGGATTGAGGTAGCCAATAAGAATATCTTCAAGGCGAGCTTCTTCGGTTGCTACGCGGTCATAAGTATCTAGCGTTTGTAATACTGCGCCAGGGTAGTAGGCGAGTGCATGCAATAGATCGCGGGTGCCTTCTTCGATACGCTTGGCGATGGCAATTTCACCTTCGCGCGTTAATAGTTCAACGGTACCCATCTCGCGCATATACATGCGCACCGGATCGGTCGTGCGGCCTAGGTCGGTCTCGACTGCGGCAAGTGCGGCGGCAGCCTCAGCGGCGGCAATTTCGTCAGCCGAGGTATCGCCTTCTTCCATCAATATGGTTTCGGCATCAGGCGCATTCTCAAAAACTTGAATGCCCATATCGTTGATCATTTGGATGATATCTTCAACTTGATCGGCTTCGGAGATATCTTCAGGTAAGTGGTCGTTTACTTCCGCGTAAGTGAGGTAGCCTTGTTCTTTACCGCGTGCGATAAGGTCTTTTATTCTAGATTGGCTGGCTTGTTCCGACATGTTTTAGGACCGGTAATCTGATGGATGAAAAAATTAGCCGCATATTATAGCAGCTATTGCGCAATCAGCTACTATATTCATACGTAAAATGGGGCAAGAAATGCAATTTTTTTTCTAGTAATAACAAAGTTTTAGCTGTTTTATTCTGTGTCGCTGCTTTCCTGCACAAAGAGTGCCAAAAACTGGCTTTGTTGCTCGGGGCTAAGGCTGCTGAGGCTGCTGGCATCGTTGGGTAAGTCTTCTATCAGCGCCATATTTTTAGCCCGTTGATCCGCCAGGTTTAGGCGTTCAAAAGCATCCATCAGCTCAGCCTGATGCAGCTCGGGATTGTCCATGTCGAGCTCAAGAATATAGTAGGCAAGGAGCGGCCGAATAGCGTCGGGATTTTTTGCCTGCCATTTGCCAATTAATGCGGTAGAGGTAGGCTGTTCGCTCTGTTTGATATCTTGAATGATTTCGGCCAGCGCCTGTAGATGGGGGCTGGGGTCGGCTGATGCCTTTGTGTTTGGCAAGCTAAGATCATGTTGTTTGATCACATCGGGCAGGAATATTGCCAACAAACCAGCAGCTAAAAGCGGGGTATAATCGGGCACTACCAATCGCGGCGAAAAATCATCGCGAGGCAATTTTTCGCGCTGTGGCGGTGCCGGCATATTGGAAGGTGCATTAGACGATACATCATAGTGCGTGGATGCATCATTTGCTGAAGATTTTGGTGCAGCCTCGATCAGCGCGCGACGCATGATGTCTAGGTTGATGCCAGCTTTAAATGCTAAATCTTGTAGGATAAAATCTTTAAAACTGCCTTCTTCGATCAGCGCAGCTTTAGGAATTAAACGATGTGTGAAGGCTGCTTTGTCGTCGGCTTTAGCTAGCTGCAAGCCATCGGCTAACGATGTAAATAAGTGCTCGGATAGCGTCGGTGCATCATCAATCAAATATTGAAAGCGCTGTTCGCCAATTTCACGGATTAATGAGTCAGGGTCGTGCCCCTCAGGTAAGAATAAAAACTTAGCTTTACGCCCTGTTTGCATCTGCGGCAGTACAGCATCCATGGCTCTAGTTGCCGCTTTGCGCCCTGCAGCGTCACCGTCGAAGCAAAAAATCACCTCATTACAATGGCGAAACACTTTTCGCATATGATCGGCGCCGGCCGATGTGCCCAGCGTTGCAACGGCCCAATTGATGCCGAACTGGGCGAGCGCCACCACATCCATATAACCCTCAACCATAATCAGCCGTTCAAGATGGCGGTTCGCTTGCAGTGCTTCATATAGCCCATAAAGCTCATTGTGCTTATGGAATACCGCGGTTTCCGGTGAGTTTAAGTATTTGGGTTTTATGTCGCCAAATGCGCGGCCACCAAAGGCAATGGTGCGGCCGCGGCTATCACGAATCGGAAACATCAGTCGATCGCGAAAGCGGTCATAGCATTTTTGATTTTCGGCCTTAACTACGCACAAGCCAGCTTGATCGAGCTGTTGTTGTGTGCGAGCGGATTGATGGTCATCAACGCTTCGCAGAAAGTTATCCCAGCCATCGGGTGCAAAGCCAATTTGAAAATGTTTTGCTATTTCGCCGGTTAAACCACGGCCTTTCAAGTAGTCGATGGCTTTTTGTTTTTGCGCATGCTGTTTGAGTTGCTGTTGGTAAAATGTGTTGGCCTGTTGCAGTAAGTCGTAGAGTGAAGCTTGCTGCTTGCGCTTAGCCTCTAACACTGGGTTATGCTCACGCGGTACATCTAAGCCAAGATTTTTTGCTAGCGTTTCGATGGTTTCCGGAAAGTCACTGCGCTCATACTCCATAATAAAGCTGATCGCATTGCCACCAGCACCACAGCCAAAACAGTAGAAGAATTGTTTGGCTGGATTGACGCTGAAGGAGGGGGTTTTTTCATCATGAAACGGACAGCAGGCTTGGTAATTAAGTCCGGTTTTTTTTAATTTTACGCGCGAGCCAATCAGATCAACAATGTCGGTGCGATCTAGAATATCATCAATAAAAGACTGCGGAATTTTGCCGCGCGAGGGAGTGTCCATGAGGAAATTTTAGCGATTAAGCCAGTGACTGGCAATGGCGATCAGTGATGAGCTGAGTGATTCTTGTCATTGCCTTGGATGGCGAATGTTTACTGGCCTTGCTAACTCGCTATAAGCGCTGAAATACTTAGAGACTCCAGAAAATTGAGAGGCCTAGGATCATTGCACAATCTAAAGATTAGCAGTACTTAGATTCCTTACCGTGCTGAGACAAAGAATCAAATAACTTAATAGCAGTATCTATAGCAATATGTTTAGCAGCACAGCCGACTATCAGAATCAGACTGACTGCAAGGCGTCGATAAGTTGCAGTGATAAGAGATATTTAAGCGAGCTTTGCTTTCACGAGTTGGCTTACCGTGCCCATATCAGCCCGGCCTTGGACTTGCGGTTTTACCGCACCCATCAATTTGCCCATATCTTGCATGCCGCTGGCGCCAGTGCTTTCTATAGCTTGCTCGATAATGGTTGCGATTTCTGCATCAGAAAGCTGCTGCGGCAGGAAGTCTTGCAGGACGGCAATTTCAGCTTCTTCTTTTGCAGCTAATTCAGGTCGCTCGGCCTCAAGGTATTGTTTGGCAGCATCGCGGCGTTGCTTGGCCATTTTGTCGAGAATGGCAAGGGCGCGTGTATCATCAACGTCAATCCGTTCATCCACCTCAACCCGCTTAAACTCAGCTTGAATCATACGAATTGTTGAAAGGCGCTCTTTTTGCTTGGCACGCATGGCATCTTTCATTGCCTGCTTTACTTGACTAACTAACTCGCTCATTGGGGCTTTCCGGTTGCTGATTATTGCTGCTGTTTGTCTGTGCTNTTNTATGCTATCAATNAANNACTATGATGGCTTTTGTTTTGACGCTTGGCAAGATTTTAACTCAGCAGAAACAAAAACGCAGCGGCCTTGGGCTGCTGCGGTTAGAGGGTGTTGGTGCTTTAATAAGAAGCTGCTGTTGTTGTAAAAAAACAGTTGTAAAAAAGTGCTTGTAAAGGCGCTTGTGAAAAACTGTTAAAAAAGCAGCGGGTGGGCTTCTTAGTATGCACCTCTTAGCTATTGGATAGGACTCAGATAAATGAGAGGGATCGCATAGCTAAGGCTTGGCATTAACGATTTTTATCTTTAATGCCATGCTGCAAAGTACGTTTAGTACAAACGCTGCATGCGACGGTTTTCGCGAGACACCTTTTTCATGTGACGCTTAACCGCAGCGGCCGCTTTACGCTTACGAACCCAAGTTGGCTTTTCGTAGAATTCACGGCGACGAACTTCGGCTAATACACCCGCTTTTTCACATGAACGCTTAAAGCGGCGCAGAGCAACGTCAAATGGCTCAGAATCTTTAACTTTAACTGATGGCATAGTTAACCTTTCAAAATTTGTAACAATTGAGGCAATGTAAAATTGCAGTTATCAACATTAGGGGCGCGAATTCTATACGGTTTTCCGTAGAAAGCAAAGGTTTTTTGTCTACAAAGCGCGGCTAATCGGCGTATAATGCGGCTCGAAATTGAACTCATTAATCAGCGTATTGATGAGTGGCTTAACTTCTTAATGTATCAAATTGAATCAAGCTTAGCCTTATAAGCTTAAGGGTAGTCATGTTAGTGCTGGGGATTGAAACCTCCTGTGATGAGACGGGTGTTGCGCTGTATGATCAAGCAGCCGGTTTATTGGCGCATGAGCTGTACTCGCAAATTGATTTGCATAAGCAGTTTGGTGGCGTAGTGCCTGAACTCGCTTCACGTGATCATGTGACTAAATTATTGCCGATGATAGACGCTGTTTTGGCTGCTGCCGGCAAGTCCAAAGAGCAGCTCGACGCGGTTGCCTATACACAAGGCCCGGGTTTAGCAGGTGCCTTGTTGGTTGGCGCGGCAACCGCTCAAACCCTTGCCATGCGATTATCGATTCCGGCGATTCCAGTTCATCACATGGAAGGCCACTTATTAGCGCCGATGCTCGAGCAAGCAATGCCGAGTTTACCGCTGATCGCCCTGCTGGTTTCGGGTGGTCATACGCAATTAGTCGCGGTGCGTGCGATTGGCGATTATCAGCTGCTGGGCGAGTCGCTAGATGATGCTGCCGGTGAAGCGTTTGATAAAGCCGCTAAAATGCTCGGTTTGCCATATCCAGGCGGCCCTGAGATCGCCAAGCTGGCTGAGCAGGGTGAACTGGGGCGCTTCCAATTCCCTCGGCCTATGACGCAAAAACCGGGTCTTGATTTTAGCTTTTCTGGCATAAAAACCTTTACCTTGACCACCATCGAAAGCTTGGGTGGTTCACTGCATGATATCAGTGCGCTATCGCAACAAGATAAAGCTGATATTGCTGCCTGTTTTCAATTGGCAATGATCGAGACGCTGGTGATTAAATGTCGACGTGCTATCCAGCAAACAGGCATTGATCGACTCATTATCGCCGGCGGTGTCAGCGCCAATCAACTATTGCGTGAAAAACTGGCGCAGATGATCGTGCAGCATGGTCACTCAGAGGCGGCGGGGGTTTATTATGCCAGCCCCGCATTCTGTACCGATAATGGCGCAATGATTGCCTATGCCGGCTGTCAGCGCCTCGCTGCTGCGGCTTCGCCCGATTTAGCCATATCTGTGCGTCCGCGTTGGCCGTTGACTGAATTGGAGCAGGTGTAAATGGGCGATATTGTTTTTATTGAGGGTCTGCAGGTCGATACGATTATTGGCGTATATGATTGGGAGCGTGAGGTAATCCAGCGGCTAAGCTTTGATCTTCGTTTGACATTTGATTGTCGCGCTGCTGCTGAAACTGATGATGTTAAACTTGCGCTAAACTATGCCGCAGTGGCTGATACAGTTACTGCGTTTGTGCAGCAGCAACGGTTTTTATTGATCGAAACCGTGGCTGAGCAGCTGATAGATATATTGTTTGCACAATTCGCCTGTGACCATATTGGCCTCACCGTGCGCAAGCCAGGGGCGGTGGCCACTGCTGATGCGGTAGGCATACAGATAGAGCGAGCGCGCCCCAGTAAATGAATCGGGTGTATCTAGGGCTAGGGTCGAATGTTGACCGCGTCAAGCATATTCAGCTTGCGATTGCGGCAGTCATGCAGTTAGGGCAGGTAAAGCTATCACCGGTGTATGAGAGTGAGTCGATTGGTTTTGCGGGCGAGCCGTTTTACAACTTAGTTGCTGAACTGCATACGCAGCTTTCGCTGACGCAGCTGGTAGACAGTGTGCGTGCCACCGAGCGTTTACACGGTCGGCAAAAAAATGAACAGCGATTTGCGCCTAAAACACTCGATATAGATATTTTAAGCTTTAATGATGCCTGCGGTGAATTTAGCGGGGTCTGCCTGCCGCGCGATGAAATTCTAGAAAACGCCTTTGTATTAAAACCGCTAGCCGATATTGCGCCTGATCAGCTGCATCCGCTGCTTAAGCTCAGCTATGCCGAGCTATGGCGTCGCTATGATAAACCGCAAGCATTGCAGCAGATTCCCTGGCCGCCTGAGGCTATGGGCTAAAAACAAGTTTGGGTAGCTTGTTGGATTGTGCCAAAATACAGACCCATAACAGCCCTACACTGTTTGCGAACTGATCTTGCCACTCGCCCAGACGATGGTTAGTGAAATTTGCTTGCGCAAGCTCGATCGCAATGCCCAGTGCGAAGCCGATGGCTAAAAGGCTGTAATACTGACGCCAGTTGCGACTGGCATAGGCCGCCAGCAGGCTCAGGATTGAAAATGCACAAAAATGCCAAAGCTTATCGATATGCTGAATCGGCAGTGCCCGGTTACTTATGCTCACTAAGCTTAGGGTGCAGAGCGCAGTAGTATAAACGAATAAACAGACTCGTACCCATAACATGCGATGGACCTCATGGTTATAACAATACTGCTCTACCTTTTATTAGGAGCTCTGGCTGGCATCATTGCTGGCTTATTTGGCGTTGGTGGCGGTGTGATTATTGTACCTGCATTAATTTATAGCTTTTCTCAGCAAGGATTGCCAGCCGAGGTGCTGACCCATATGGCGGTGGCTACCTCATTAGCGGCAATATGTTTTACCTCAATCGCCTCAGTTACCGCGCATCAAAAAAATCGCTTTGTGCTTTGGCCGGTAGTGAGACGTATGCTGATTGGATTGATCGCCGGCAGTATGCTTGGGGTGTTATTTGCTGATCAGCTATCAGGTTTTAATTTACAATTACTGATTGGCAGTTTTTTATTGATTGTTGCCCTGCAGATGATGCTTTCTGGTCGATCACGCGCGTCTCAGCAAGCCAAGCCGGCAACACCATCGGGTTTTATAGCGGCCATGATTGGAGCATTGTCAGCCATGTTTGGTATTGGTGGCGGCTCGATGACGGTGCCCTACCTTAATCATATTGGTTTACGTATGCAGCAGGCGGTAGCTACCTCAGCGGCTTGCGGGGTGCCTATTGCCTATGCCAGTTTAGCCAGTAATTTATACCTTGGCTGGCATAAAACGGATGCGATCAGCTATAGCTTGGGTTATGTGTATTGGCCGGCATTACTCGGTATCACAATTATGAGTATGCCATTTGCCAGAGTCGGTGCCGGTTTGGCAAAAAATCTTTCAGCACAAAAATTGCAGCGTTTATTTGCGGTATTTCTTGCTATGATTGGCAGTCTGATTATTTTTACTGCATTAGGATTTTTGTAAATGCTAACACACCCTGCGTTTGATCCAGTGGCCATCAGTTTGGGCCCGCTTCAGGTTCATTGGTATGGCTTAATGTATCTGGCCGGATTTGCATTTGTTTTCTTGCTGGGTAAGCGCCTAGCAAAACAAGGGAAGGTGCCGTTTAGTGCCGATCAAGTTGACGATCTAGTGTTTTATGCGGCAATGGGCGTGGTTATCGGCGGTCGCTTGGGCTATGTATTATTTTATGATTTTGCCCGTTTTCTGGATAACCCATTATGGGCGATTCAAGTCTGGAAAGGCGGTATGGCGTTTCACGGTGGCCTGATAGGGGTTATTGTTGGCCTAAGTTTATTTGCCCATAAACACCATTATCCCAAGGGGGCGATTCTGGATTTTGCTGCCTTGGCGGCGCCGGTGGGACTGTTCTTTGGCCGCATCGGTAATTTTATTGGGCAAGAACTGTGGGGCCGGGCCAGTGACCTACCCTGGGCCATGGTATTTCCGCGCGACCCTTTATTGCTTGCGCGCCATCCTTCACAGCTTTACGAGGCCTTTGCTGAAGGTCTGGTGTTATTTTTCGTGATCTATGTGTTTTCGCGCCAGCCACGACCATTTTGGGCCGCGGGGGGTATTTTTTTGTTGGGCTACGGTAGTGCGCGTTTTTGCATTGAGTTTGTGCGCGAACCCGACAGCCATATTGGTTTTGATTTATTCGACTGGATATCGCGCGGACAAATTTTATCGACACCGATGATTATTGCCGGTGTGGCGTTATTGGTTTGGTCGTATAAAACGCAGCCTAACTTACCGCAATGGCAAGCGCAGCAGGCGGCGTTGCAAACTCGGCAAACTTCTTCGAAGAAAAAACACGGCAAAGCTAATAAAAAGCAAGGCAAAAAAACATAGCACATTAAGCAAAACATATTCGTAACGGATTAACTGGGTTATTTTTATGCAGCAATACCTCGATTTGATGCGCCATATTCTTGATCATGGCACTGACAAAGGCGATCGTACAGGCACTGGCACGCGCAGCGTGTTCGGTTATCAAATGCGCTTTGATTTGGCGCAAGGTTTTCCTTTGGTGACGACAAAAAAATGTCATCTACGCTCCATCATTCATGAGCTGCTGTGGTTTCTGAAGGGCGATACAAATATTCAGTACTTAAAAGATAATGGTGTCAGCATTTGGGATGAGTGGGCCGATGAAAATGGCGATCTCGGCCCAGTATATGGTTATCAGTGGCGAAGCTGGCCTACACCTACTGGCAGCTCTGTGGATCAAATTAGTCAGCTGCTAACTCAGCTGAAAACAAACCCTGATTCACGCCGACATATTGTTAGCGCCTGGAATGTTGCTAACGTCAATGATATGGCGCTGCCCCCTTGTCATAGTTTATTTCAGTTTTATGTGGCGGATAACAAGCTCAGCTGTCAATTATACCAACGCAGTGCTGATGTGTTTTTGGGTGTGCCATTCAATATTGCCTCTTATGCCTTATTGACCATGATGATTGCGCAGGTTTGTGATTATCAATTGGGCGACTTTGTGCATACTTTTGGCGATGCACATCTTTACCATAACCACTTTGAACAAGCCGAGCTTCAGCTCTCGCGTACGCCCAAATCATTGCCGACCATGAAAATGAACAGCGCAGTAGACGACTTATTTGCTTTCAGTTTTGATGATTTTGAACTGCTTGACTATTACCCTGATCCACATATTTCTGCACCGGTGGCTGTTTAATGAAACTAGCAATGATTGTCGCGATGGCCGAGAACGGGGTGATTGGGCGGAATAATCAGCTACCTTGGTATTTGCCTGAGGACTTGAAATATTTCAAACAAACCACCTTAGGTAAGCCTATTATTATGGGGCGTAAAACCTTTGAGTCGATTGGTCGCCCGCTGCCAGGACGAACGAATATTGTTGTCAGCAGGCAGAGTGATTTGTCATTGCCGGCGGGTGTTCGTCTGGTTAATAGTTTGGATGCAGCAATAACATTAGCTGAGCAAGTGGCTGAAATTGATGGTGCTGATGAGCTGATGGTGATCGGTGGAGCTGAAATCTACCGTGCAGCGTTTGCAAAGGCGACGGTGCTGTATCTCACACAGGTACATGCGGTGGTTGAAGGCGATGCTTATTTTGAAGGTTTTGCTGCGGCTGATTGGCAGCTAGAGAGCACGCAACACTTTGAGCCATCGGGTTCAAATCCTTATCCTTATAGTTTTAATAAATATTTGCGGCCATAAATTTAGGATCTCTTATGAAAATAATTAAATCTCTGCTGCTTAGCGTATTGATGCTTTCTCAGCATCAGTTAACGGCAGAATCTTTAGATCAGGTGTTAAATTCGAGTCAGAAAAAAGTTGCTGCCGCCGCTTCATCGCAGCAAAAAATTGATGGCTTATCAGAGCAGTCGCAGGAATTATTCGAAGAATATAAGCAGACCGAAAAGCTGGTCGAAGACTTGAAAATGTATAACCAAAAATTATCGATTCAAGTTGATAATCAAGCGCAACGCCTAAGCGAAATTGATACAGCGATTGCTCAAGTGCAAATTATGCAGCGTCAAATTCTGCCGCTTATGGATGATATGGTGACGCAATTGGAGCAATTCATTGCCCTGGATTTACCGTTCCATCAGGAAGAGAGAACTGAGCGCATTGGTTTTTTGCGCGCGAGTATGAATCGCTCTGATCTCTCAACGGCAGAAAAATTTCGCCAGCTGTTAGAGGCTTGGAATATCGAAAATGAGTACGGTAGGAAAATCGAGGTTTACCCGGCTTCGGTGACGGTTGATGGCGCTGAGCGAAAAGTCGATATGCTGCGCATTGGCAGGATTGCCTTAATATATCAGTCTTTAGACGGTGCTACGGCCGGTGCTTGGAATAGCTCGCTTGGTGAGTGGCAAAGTTTAGAGGCGGGCGATTATCAAGCGGCGGTGAAACAAGCGATTAAGATTGCTAACAAGCAGGCAAATATCGATGTTATGACTCTGCCTGTGGCAACTGCGGAGGCGTTTTGATATGCATCATCTTAAAAAGCTATTCAGACCCTCTTTGGTTCTTTTGCTGAGTGTTAGCACTATTGTGTCTGTCGGTCATGCCGAAGAGTCAGCTAAGTCAATGCAGCAATTGCTGCGTCAGCTAGAGTCACAGCGTTATAGTGATCGTAAAGAAAATCAGGCGAGAGAGCAGCGTTTCTTAGCTGAAAAGTCAGAGCGACAATCGATTCTGCGCGATATGCAGAATGCGCTTAAGCAACAGGAAGCGATCAGTACTCAGCTTGAGCAATCGTTTGAAAAAAATGATAAGAATATTATCGAGGCAGAGGCCCGATTGAAACAGCGTATGGGTTCTTTATCGGAGTTGTTTGGTCATCTGAGCAGTGCTGCTGCCGATGCGCAAGCTCAAAGTGCAGTGTCGTTAATCAGTTTGCATTACCCTGAACGTCAGGCGCAGTTGCAAACCTTGTTGAGTTTATCCGCCAGCAGTGCAGAACTGCCAAGTATTGATCAAATTCAACAGTTGTTTGTGATTTTACAGCAAGAGCTTATTGAGCAGGGACGTACGGTAAATTTTACCGCCGGGGTTAGCGGTGTTGACGGCGTTACTGTTGATCAAACGGTAACGCGAGTAGGTAACTTCAATGCACTGGATGCGAATGGCCAGTATTTAAGCCTTAAAGACGGCCAACTGCAGTTACTTGCAAGGCAACCTGCAGCGGTTTCCATAGCTCGTGATTTTGTTGCTATGCCGAGTGGTCAGCTGGCCGCGTTTGCGATTGATCCTACTGGCCCTAGCGGCGGCAGTTTACTGGCAGCCTTGATCAATACACCATCGATGGTCGAGCGCTGGCGTCAAGGCGGTGTGGTCGGAGTTGTGATCAGTGTCTTGGGGCTGGTGGCATTATTGTTAGGTGTATGGCGCTTGGTGGTATTAGCCGGCGTTGCGAGTAGAGTGCAGCGGCAGCTGAAGCAAATTGATTCGCCAGCAGATGATAACCCTTTGGGGCGTGTGTTAGCCAAAGCTGCTGATTGCCAAGGCCTTGATCTAGAGACATTGGAGTTAAAAATTAATGAAGCAATTATTCGCGAAATTCCAGCGCTTCAGCGGTTTGAAAGTTTTCTGAAAATTAGTGCAGCGATTGCTCCGCTGCTTGGGCTATTGGGTACGGTAGTGGGGATGATTTTAACCTTCCAGGCGATTACGATTTATGGTGCAGGTGACCCGCAAGCGATGGCTGGCGGCATCAGTTCAGCGCTGGTGACCACAGTATTAGGTTTGATTGTAGCGATACCTACCTTATTGATGCACAGTTTTGTTAGCTCACGTTCTGCTCAGCAGCTGCATATACTTGAGGAGCAGGCCGCAGGCATAGTGGCAGAGTTTAACGAAGCGAAAAGCTAGCCATGATATTTGAACAAATCAATCAATTTATGCACGCGGGTGGTGAGGTGCTATACCTCATTGCTCTGGTGAGCTTTATTTTATGGTTGTTGATTATTGAGCGATTTTGCTGCTTTTTCTGGGTTTTGCCTGAATTTACCCAGCAACGTTTGGCGCATTGGCAAGCACGCGACGATATGCAGTCGTGGTATGCCATGCAGATCAAACGCCGCTTAGCGTCTGAGGTAGATCTTGCTATTCAGCATCATATGTCGGTCATCAAAACCTTGATTGCGTTATGTCCCTTGCTTGGATTATTGGGCACTGTATGGGGCATGATTGAGGTGTTCAATGCCTTATCGCTGACCGCCGGTGATGCCAAAGCTATGGCGGCTGGCGTCTCCAAGGCGACTATACCCACGATGGCTGGCATGGTTGCTGCTCTATCAGCAATGTTTGCCAATACCTTTCTGGAACGTATTGCTAATCAGCAATCGCTGCTATTTAAAGACAGCTTGGTGAGTCGTTCATGAAGCGTTATTTACCTAAGCAACAGGATGATACTGACATCGATCTCACACCGATGCTTGATGTGGTATTTATAATGCTGATCTTTTTCATTGTTACCGCTACCTTTGTGCGCGAGCCAGGGATAGATATCGAGCGACCGCAAGTCACCACTGCCGGCTTAATTGGCAATCAAAAGTTTTTGCTGGCGATATCGGCCTCGGGTGATATTTGGTTAGATAAGCAGCAGCTTAAAATTAATCAGGTATTCCCTGCGCTTGAGGCCTTGCGGGCACAAAGCCCTCAAGGTGCTTTGGTGATTCAGGCCGATGGCGAAGCTTCGGCGCAGGCGATTGCGCAAATTATAGATGCCGCCAAGCGAGCTGGTATGGACGATATTTCCTTAGCGGCCGTGCAATGATGTTGCAAAATAAGTTTATTCGATTCTCGGTTGCGGCTACGCTTGCGTTTAGCATAACGCTAGCGTTGTTGTTGTTGATGCAGACGCTGATTCATATGAAAGCGGTTGATTTACAGCAGGGTGCGCAAAAGTTAGCCGATATTTATATGGGTGATACCGAGATCGAGGTTCAGCGTAAAAACCAAAAGCCTGAAAAACCCGAGCAGCCACCCGAACCACCTGAGCCTATTGAGCTTGATCAGTTAGTTGATGCACAGGTCGATACCGATGCATTGAATATTCGTCCAAATCTTGGTGTTGATTTAAATATTCAGGGTCCGGGCTTGAATGCTAGCGATGGTGAATATTTGCCGTTTGTTAAAGTGCAGCCGCAATATCCGAGGCGAGCACAGTCGCGCGGCATACAAGGCACTTGCACAGTGGCGTATACCGTCACTAAGCAAGGAACTACTCGCGATATTCGTGTCGTTGATTGCTCATCGTCACTGTTTGAGCGTGCTTCGATTCAGGCAGCAGCGAAATTTAAGTACAAACCGCGCATTGTTGACGGTCAGGCGGTAGAGGTGCCTAACGTGAAGAATCGTTTTAATTATAAATTACAGTGATGAGCATGAAACAGCTTGGTTTTCTTCTGAATATTGCTCTGCGTATTAGCATTGCGGTTTTATTGTGTCACTTAAGTATTGCAAGCACATTGGCTCAAGGCTCGATTCGTGCAGATATTTTTGAGCAGTTAGAAAAAGCTCAAGCAGCGCAAAACAGCGGTGATATTCAACAAACCTTCAAAATTTTAGATGCGCTCAAGGCGCGCTCGGGTAAAAAAGCCTTGCGCAACTACGAGCTGATTCAGCTGAATAATTTTTACGCCTATGCTTGGTTAGCTAAAGAAAACTACTCTGCTGCACTAAATTCATTCTCAGCGCTATTGAAGCAAAAAGATGTGCCGGCTGCGATGCGTCAGCAGGTGCAGTTCACGATGGCGCAACTTTACCTAGCCACAGATCAACCACAGCAAACCATTAAGCTCTTGAAGCAATGGCTAAACACTCAGCAAAAGCCTAGTCCTGATGCTTATGTTTTAATGGCGCAGGCACAATTACAGCTGACACAGCTATCGGCGGCACTGCAGTCAATGACACAGGCTTTCAAAGCCGCTAAGCAGCAAGGGCGTGAGGAAAAAGAAAATTGGTATGCAATTCTGCAGTATATTTACAACGAGCAGAAAGACTTTGCGCGTCAAGAACAAGCGTTAGAAGTGTTGGTGGATCGTTGGCCAAAAGCGCAGTGGTGGCTCGCCTTAGGGGGTGCCTATGCGCAACAAGAAAAAGAGCAGCAGCAACTGTATGCGATGGATGCTGCTTATCAGCAAGGGCTGTTTGACCGTGGTGATTATATTGTCTCGATGAGTCAACTACTATCCAGCTATGGCGCGCCATATTATGCGGCCAAGGCGCTTCAGCAGGGGCTCGACCAAGACTTGGTTGTTGCTAGCTTCAAAAACCTTCAGCGCCTGGCAGATTACTACCAACGTGCTCAGGAAGTTGATAAAGCTATTAGCGCCTTTCAGCAGGCGATTGCCTTGGCGCCCGATGGTGAATTAAGTTTACGCTTGGCATATGTTTATATGCAACGTTATGAATATGCTAACGCTGTAAAATATATTCGCCGTGCGATTGAGCTAGGTGGTCTGCGCAATACGACACAGGCAAATTTATTGCTTGGTGAGGCATTGTTTCATGACCGGCAGTACGACGCTGCGGTTACACAATTTCAAGCTGTACAGCAAACTACTCGAAACTTTACAGATAAAGATGGCAAGCTGATTTCAGCCAAACAGAAACGTTATTTTCAACAGGCCAGTAGTTGGGCTGGACATGCTAAAAATGAACAGCAGCGCCAAATTGAAATGGCGCGCTGGGTGAAAGAAAATAGCTAGTGGCTAAAATAGCTAGTGGCTAAGGTTTCAGCCCGATTTAGTTTGAATTTAGTCGAGCTGACTAAGATCGCGAACGGCGCCTTTATCGGCACTCATAACCAATTTTGCATAAGCCTTTAAAGATGCGGAAACTTTACGTGGTCGATGTTCTAACGGTTTCCATGCATCTTTACCTTTGGCATCCATGTCGGCGCGGCGCTGTGCTAATTCTTGCTCAGAAATATCGACATTGATGCTGCGATTAGGTATATCAATTTTAATGATATCGCCTTGTTGCACCAAGCCTATTGCACCACCAGCGGCTGCCTCAGGTGAAGCATGGCCTATTGATAAGCCTGAGGTGCCGCCAGAAAAGCGGCCATCGGTTAATAGTGCGCAGGCTTTGCCCAGACCCTTAGATTTCAGATATGAAGTAGGGTAAAGCATTTCCTGCATGCCAGGGCCACCTTTCGGCCCTTCATAACGAATAATGACTACATCGCCGGCTTTGACCTTATCGTCAAGAATGTCGCTGACTGCGGTATCTTGGCTTTCGCAGATGTGCGCAGGGCCTTCAAACACTAATATGCTGTCATCAACACCAGAGGTTTTAACCACGCAGCCATCTTCGGCGATATTACCAAATAATACTGCTAGGCCACCCTCGAGCGAGAAAGCATTTTCAATCGAGCGAATACAGCCGTTTTCACGGTCGGCATCCAAGCTTGGCCAGCGGGTGCTTTGGCTAAATGCGGTTTGCGTGGGTATACCGGCAGGGCCTGCTTTGAAGAACTGCTTTACAGCATCGTTATCGGTGACCATGATGTCCCACTCTTTCAATGCCTCAGCCATAGAGGTGCTGTGAACGGTTGGTACCTCGGCGTGTAATACTCCCGCACGATCAAGCTCGGCTAAAATCCCAAACACGCCGCCTGCACGGTGTACGTCTTCCATATGGTAAAGCGGGGTGTTAGGAGCGACTTTACAAAGTTGAGGAATGCGGCGAGACAGTTCGTCGATATTGCTCATATCAAATGCAACACCGCCTTCTTGTGCTGCCGCCAGTAAATGTAAAATGGTGTTGGTTGAGCCACCCATGGCAATATCTAGGCTCATGGCATTTTCAAAAGCTTTGAAACTGGCAATATTGCGAGGTAGTGCAGAGGCATCGTCTTGTTCATAAAAACGTTTTGCTAGCGAGACGATTTCGCGACCAGCGCGCAAAAATAATTGTTCGCGGTCGGCATGAGTAGCAAGGGTTGAGCCATTACCCGGTAATGAAAGACCCAATGCCTCGGTTAAGCAGTTCATCGAGTTGGCGGTAAACATGCCAGAGCAGGAGCCGCAGGTTGGACATGCACTGCGTTCAATCTCAGCGACTTCTTCATCGCTCACGCTGTCATCGGCGGCAATTACCATGGCGTCAACAAGATCTAATTTGTGCTCAGATAGCTTAGTTTTGCCAGCCTCCATTGGGCCACCAGAGACAAAAATAACCGGAATGTTTAAGCGCATCGCAGCCATTAACATCCCTGGGGTGATCTTATCGCAGTTGGAGATACAAACCATGGCGTCGGCACAGTGCGCATTCACCATGTATTCAACTGAGTCGGCAATAATATCGCGACTGGGTAGGCTGTAGAGCATGCCATCATGGCCCATGGCGATGCCGTCATCTACCGCGATGGTATTAAACTCTTTTGCCACACCGCCGGCTTTTTCAATCTCTCGCGCTACAAGCTGACCCATGTCTTTTAGGTGCACATGGCCAGGGACAAACTGGGTAAAGGAGTTGGCGACCGCAATTATTGGCTTATGAAAATCTTCGTCTGTCATACCTGTAGCACGCCATAAGGCGCGGGCACCTGCCATATTGCGGCCAGCGGTTGAGGTTTTAGAACGATAAGTCGGCATAGTCGTCTCTTTTTCAAAGCTTATAGATTAAAAATAGGGCACATATTCTAGCAAATATTCCTTGCTTTGGCTCTAGCCGAGCGGTGGAAATTAGTTAAAGCGAAAAGCCATATTTACTCACGTTTAGGGTGCGACAATTTGCCGCAGGTCGGCTGGTTTATCAGCACGTATAATGCGCGCAAATTTTTCTTGGAGTAAAGCCATGACGTCACCTCTCAATAAGCTGCTGCTGGTATGCCTATTAATCACTCACTATGCTTGGGCAGATGCCGAAGGGGCTTATGATAGCCAGCGTGCAGATAGTCACGCACCTATTTCAGTTATGGGTGACCATACCCACAGTAAAGGCGAGTGGATGGTATCGTATCGCTTTATGCAAATGCAGATGGATGGTTTGCGCAGTGGCGGTTCGGAGCTTAGTCGCGATGAGTTTTTTGCCTCCGAGTTTTGCCAAAATGGTTGTAATTATGCTGAGGAAATGAGCATGGATATGCATATGCTGGGTGTCATGTATGCTCCCTCTGATCAGATTACCTTGATGGCGATGCTCAATTACCATGTCAACGATATGCAAATGCTAATGAAAATGCCAATGTCTGGCGGCATGGGCGGCATGGGCGGCATGGGTTCAATGAATAGTATGATGATGAATGGCCCGATGCTAATGGAGATGGAAAGTGAAGGCTTGGGTGATGTGAAATTAGGTGCATTGCAAAGTCTTTACAAGGATGAGCATTCGCGCTTTCATGCTAATTGGATTGTTTCTCTACCGACAGGCTCGATCGATCAAGAAATTGACTCCGACAACCCAATGACTGATGGTAAGCGCTTAGCCTATGGTATGCAGCTAGGCTCTGGCTCTTTTGATTTTGAGCCAGCGCTGACATATGTCCAGCAATATCCAGCGTTCTCATGGGGTGCTCAAGCGAAAGCAATTTTCCGTTTAAATGAGAACAAACACGATTACCGACTTGGCGATAAATACCAAGCGCAAGCCTGGTTTCAAGTGCCGTTTTTGCAACGTTTCTCTGCTTCACTTCGATTGGCTTGGCAGGACATTGGAGAAATTCGTGGGCAAGATGATGAAATTGAATCTTTGTCAATGAAAAACCCACTTGCCAACGGTGATAATTTTGGTGGCAGCATGACTTCGGCCGGCTTTGGCGTGAACGCGGTTTTGCCTGCGGGTAATCGACTAGCGCTAGAGTATGTTACTGTCTTAGATCAAAACAGTAACGGTATTCAAATGACTATGGACGATTACGCAAGCTTTGGCTGGCAGTTTGCATTTTAACTAGCGAAGTAGGTGTAGCTTAGATATTAGCTGTTGCTCAGATTTAA
>JABSRR010000010.1:4758-19086 GCA_013215025.1 Pseudomonadales bacterium | reverse complement strand
CGCTGATCAGCTGGCAAATGATTTTGCCCGCCTTATAAGCGCGCTTTTGACTTAGGCGCTCTTTATCTGGAAAAAACATTGATATCTCAGCAATATTTGTTGTTATTTCTAAATATTCTGCCTTGAAATGCTGTTTTGTTACCCCATATAGAAAGCATCTAAACAAAAAAGTCTATTTAACGCTTTTTAAAGGTTAAACACAGCAAGGCTTCGGCTTGCATTTATTGAGAGAGAAAAACCATGGGTAAAATTATTGGTATTGACTTAGGAACAACCAACTCTTGTGTATCAGTAATGGATGGTGACCAAGTTAAAGTTATTGAAAACCAAGAAGGCGATCGTACCACGCCGTCAATTATTGCATACACCGATGACGGCGAGACATTGGTAGGGCAGTCGGCTAAGCGTCAGGCGGTGACCAATCCTGAAAACACCTTATTTGCTGTGAAGCGTCTGATCGGTCGTCGTTTTGATGACAAAGTCGTTCAAAAAGACATCGAAATGGTGCCGTATAAAATTGTTAAAGCCGACAACGGTGATGCCTGGGTTGAAGCGAAAGGCAAAAAAATGGCTGCGCCTCAGGTTTCAGCGGAAGTTTTGAAGAAAATGAAGAAAACTGCCGAAGAATATCTGGGTGAAGAAATCAGTGAAGCGGTGGTTACGGTGCCAGCCTACTTTAATGACTCACAGCGTCAGGCGACAAAAGATGCGGGTAAAATTGCCGGTCTAGACGTTAAGCGTATTATCAATGAACCAACGGCTGCTGCCCTTGCTTACGGCATGGATAAGTCGAAAGGTGACAAAACCATCGCAGTGTATGATTTAGGTGGTGGTACTTTCGATATTTCTATCATCGAAATCGCCGAAGTTGACGGTGAGCAACAGTTTGAAGTGTTAGCAACCAACGGTGATACATTCCTGGGTGGTGAAGACTTCGACATGGTCTTAATTGACTACTTAGCTGAAGAGTTCAAGAAAGAAAACAGCCTTGACCTTAAGAATGACCCTCTGGCATTACAGCGTTTAAAAGAAGCGGCTGAAAAAGCAAAAATCGAGCTTTCATCGGCACAGCAAACCGAAGTGAACTTGCCCTATATTACCGCAGATGCAACAGGCCCTAAGCACTTGGTGGTGAAGATTACCCGTGCCAAGCTTGAGTCATTAGTTGATGGCTTAGTAGCACGTTCCATCGAGCCATTGAAAGTGGCGCTGAACGATGCAGATCTTTCCACCTCTGAAATTGACGAGGTCATCCTTGTTGGTGGCCAAACTCGCATGCCTTATGTGCAAGAGAAAGTCGGCGAATTCTTCGGCAAAGAAGCGCGTAAAGATGTCAACCCAGATGAAGCGGTAGCGATGGGTGCGGCGATTCAAGGTGCGGTACTTTCTGGTGATAAGACAGACGTTCTTCTGTTAGACGTAACGCCTCTTTCACTAGGTATCGAAACCATGGGTGGTGTCGCTACGCCTTTGATTGAGAAAAACACCACGATTCCGACCAAGAAATCACAGGTGTTCTCAACTGCTGAAGACAACCAAGCGGCGGTAACGATTCACGTTGTGCAAGGTGAGCGTAAGCAAGCGGCACAAAATAAATCGCTAGGCCGCTTCGACTTAGCGGATATTCCGCCTGCACCACGAGGCATGCCTCAAATTGAGGTAACCTTCGATATTGATGCAAACGGTATTTTAAATGTATCGGCTGCTGATAAAGCCACCGGCAAGTCACAGTCGATTGTGATTAAAGCCTCTTCTGGTCTGTCTGATGATGAGATCGAGAAAATGGTGCAAGATGCTGAAGCCAATGCTGAAGCGGACGCGAAATTTGAAGAGATGATTCAGGTGCGCAATACCGCTGACGGTATGGTCCACTCGGTTAAGAAAACCCTTGATGAGTCAGCAGATAAAGTCACTGACGAAGAAAAAGCGCCAATCGATGAAGCGATCGCTGCAGTTGAAGAAGCCTTAAAAGGTGATGATAAAGAAGCGATTGAGCAAGCGACTGAGAAGNTAACCGAGGTCTCTGGCCCTGTGATGCAAAAGCTTTACGCAGAGCAAGCTGAAGCGGCTGGCGGTCCTGATATGGGCGGCATGGGCGGTGCTGATTTTACCGATGCAGCAGCGGATAATAACAACGGCGGTGACGACGTTGTTGATGCTGAGTTTGAAGAAGTTAAAGACGATAAGTAAGTATTTACTTACTCTTTAGTCAATATGAGCCCAGTATGTGTATTCATGCTGGGCTTTTTTGCTCAATTTGCGCGTGGTTAATGTGTCAGCTTTCGCGAGTGTAAAGATAGAAGTATAGATATGTCGAAACGAGATTATTACGAAGTATTAGGCGTTGATAAGAGCGTTACCGGGAAAGACTTAAAAAAAGCCTATCGCCGGGTGGCGATGAAATATCACCCTGATCGTAATCCAGACGATCAAGCCGCTGAGGAAAAATTTAAAGAAGCAAATGAGGCCTACGAAGTATTGTCGGATGATCAAAAGCGAGCCGCTTATGATCAATACGGTCACGCCGCCTTTGAGAACGGCGGCATGGGCGGTGGCGGCTTCGGTGGCGGCGCCGATATGGGCGATATTTTCGGCGACATCTTTGGCGACATCTTCGGCGGAGGTGGTCGTGGCGGCAGACGCCGTGGTCCAGCGCCCGGAAACGATCTGCAATACAATATGGAGCTTACGCTTGAAGAAGCGGTAAAGGGCTGCGAAAAGCAAATCTCGTTTCCCAATATTGTTAGTTGTAACACCTGTGATGGTTCGGGCGCTAAGCCTGGCTCTAAGGTGAACACCTGTGGCACATGTCATGGCTCTGGGCAAGTACGCGTGCAGCAAGGCTTTTTTGCGGTACAGCAAACCTGTCCTACCTGTAACGGCAAGGGCAAAGTGATTGCCGACCCATGTACCGATTGTCGCGGTCAAGGTGTGGTGCGTGAGAATAAAAAGCTCAATGTTAAAGTGCCGGCCGGTGTCGACAACGGTGACCGTATTCGTTTACAGGGTGAAGGTGAAGCCAGTCGCGATGGCGGCCCTAATGGTGACTTATTTGTCTCGATGGTGGTCAAGCCGCATGATTTATTTGAGCGCGATGGCAAACATTTATACTGCGATGTGCCGATCAGCTTCACCGACGCTGCCCTTGGCGGCGAGCTTGAGGTGCCCACTCTTGATGGCCGAGTAAAGCTTAAAATTCCAGCTGAAACCCAAAGCGGTAAGATGTTCCGCCTTCGTGGCAAGGGTGTGAAGCCGGTGCGAGGTGGTAATATCGGTGATATGATGTGTCGCGTGGTGATTGAAACCCCAGTGAATTTAACCAAACGCCAAAAAGAACTTCTGCATGAGCTACAAGAGACGCTTGATGCCGAAAATAGTTCGATGAAGCACAGCCCGCAGAAAAAAAATTGGTTTGAAGGCGTTAAATCATTCTTCTCAGAGTAAATTTATGACAACTCGAATTGCAGTAACCGGTGCCGGCGGAAGAATGGGTCGCACTTTGATTGAGGCTATCAGCCTGGCTGATGATGCATTGTTGACCGCGGCGATAGAGCGTGCCGACAGTTCGTTAATCGGCAGCGATGCCGGCGAGTTAGCCGGCATTGGTAAAAATGGCGTAAGCGTGGTTGGCGATGTCTCGGCAGTGTTGGATCAATTTGATGTGTTGATCGATTTTACCGCCCCAGCGGCGACGCTGAGCAATGCCGAAGCCTGTTCGCAAGCTGGAAACAAAATGGTGGTTGGCACCACAGGCTTTGATCCGCAGCAAAAAGCGACGTTTCTAGCGGCGCAGTCTGATATCGCGATCTGTATGGCGTCGAATTTTTCGGTTGGTGTAAACTTATGCTTTAAGCTGCTAGAGACGGCGGCCAGCATCATCGGTGATGACAGCGATATTGAGATCGTTGAAGCGCACCATCGACACAAAGTGGATGCGCCCTCAGGCACTGCGCTAAGCATGGGTGAGGTGGTTGCCGATACGCTGGGTCGTGACCTGCAGCAGGTGGCCGTTTATGGCCGTGAAGGCCAAACCGGTGCGCGTGATGACGACACCATTGGCTTTGCAACGGTGCGTGGCGGTGATGTTGTGGGCGATCATACGGTGATGTTTATGGCCGAGGGCGAGCGGGTTGAAATTACGCACAAGGCCAGCTCGCGCATGAGCTTTGCGCGCGGCGCAGTGCGCGCAGCGAAATGGCTCAACAGCAAAGAGCCCGGTCTTTATGATATGCGTGACGTCTTAGGCTTTAAATAACGCGAATATTTAAGCTGCATTTGCAGCATATTTTGCTTTTTTAAGCGCTTTTGGCAACGCCACTGGTATACAGCTGGTTAGCCCAGCATACGCGACAAATACCCAGTTCATCGGCATAAAAATGCATGGCGCTTTTTTGCTGCTTGCAGACCTTGCAGCTTTGCGCTTTTGCCTGTGCTACGGTCTCGCCTTTTTGCTTAACTGGCTTGCGCCTGCTTGCTTTGATAGCGGCCTTGCTGTCTACATTCGCCGCTGTTTGATTTGCGCCGTTTGCGTTTAATTGACGCGCATTTTCGCTTTCGGAAATATCTATCATACGGCCTCCTAAATACACCATTATTGGTCATAAAAAGCGTTAAAAAGTTCCCTGTTTAGGCTGGCTATGCCGCGAAAAATAAAAGGCTTTTGCTGATGATTTTTTGCGATTCGAATTAAAAACGATTTAGCTAGGTTTACATTCGCCGCANATCAGGCAAAATGCTGNAAAAATAATCACAATATCGAGATTTAATATGTCAAACGACCGCGCTGTCACGAATTACGACGACTACATACACGAGCCGCATAATCGCAACTTAGATGCAATTCCCGGTCGCTACGGCTTGCCTTTTATTGGTGATTCGATTTCATTTATGAAAGATCCGCATAAGTGGGCGCAGCAGAAATATAAAGAATTTGGCCCTGTTGCGCGCTGCAGCTTATTTGGTGGGCGGGCCATTGTGGTGATGGGTCCCGATTTAATTCAGCAAATGTTTCTTGATAAAGGGCGCGACTTTTCTTCGAAGATGGGCTTTATGGACCGCATTACCAAGTTCTTTGAAGGCTCGCTGATTATGGAAGATTTTGAGCATCATAAGCATCAGCGTCGAATTATGCAGACCGCATTTAAAAATGACGCGCTCAAACATTACACCAGCGAGGTGAATGCGATATATACGAAAGCGCTGAATGACTGGCAGCAGCAAGATGGTCAAACCATCGAGTTTTTCCAATACATTAAAAAACTCTTGTTAACAGTGGCGGCAGAGGTGTTTATTGGCGAAAAAGACGGCAGCGATCGCATCGAAAAACTTAATCGAGCTTTTGTCGATTGCGCCAATGGCACGTTGTATGCGATCCCCTGGGCATTGCCGGGCACTGCATTACGTAAAGGCTTAAAAGGTAAAGACTATTTGCAGGCGGAGTTTCAGCAATTAGTGCCGAAGAAGCGCGCCGGTGATAGCAAAGATATGTTGAGTTATTTTTGTCGTGAAAAAGATGAAAATGGCGAATATTACACCGACGAAGAAATTGCTAATCAGACGATCTTCTTATTATTTGCCGCACATGATACGACAACAGCGGCTATCACTCATACTATTTACTACCTAGCACGCCATCCTGAGATGAAAGAGAAACTGTATCAAGAGTTTCTTTCCTTGGGTAAGACGCAGCTAGATTATGACGATTTGAATCAGCTGCCTTATTTGCAGCAGGTAT
The DNA here is from genome assembly GCA_013215025.1 of Pseudomonadales bacterium. NCBI lineage: Bacteria > Pseudomonadati > Pseudomonadota > Gammaproteobacteria > Pseudomonadales > Pseudomonadales bacterium. Next base: position 13,352 of record JABSRR010000010.1, on the reverse strand, counting down.
TCTTTGAAACGCAGCGCATTCGGCCGTCAACCCCTGTGGTGCCGCGCCGCACCATCCGTGATGTGCAGATGGGCGATGTGTTGGTGCCCGCGCACACCATGGTGTACACGGTGCCGCGCTTTGAGCACTTTATGGAAGAGTATTGGACAGAGCCGCAGACGTTTGACCCTGAACGCTTTAATGATGAGCGCAAAGAGCATAAACAGCATCCCTTCTTGTATCATCCTTTCGGCGGCGGTGCGCATAAGTGTATTGGTATGCATTTCGCGCAAATGGAGTACAAATGCTTCTTATATCAATTTATGATGCAGTTCGACTTTGAAGCCAAGCATAAAAAAGAGCCGTTTATGTCGAGCTTTCCGCTACCTAAGCCGCTCGATGATATGCCGATTAAGCTTATACGTCGGTCCGCCTAGTGTCTGCCGGCTTAGTGCAGCGCACCTTGAAGCAATAGCTTAAATGCCTCAATATTGCGGTGGTGCGATGCCGAGTCGGTATGTAAACCAAACAACGCAAGCCCTAGAATAGCTGACAGTATCATTGCTTCGATGTTCTCTGCGGGCAGGCGTTGATTAAATTCGCCCTGCTGCTGAGCGGCTTTCACCAGGCGTGAAAAAATCGGGCTAATTTTACTCTCGCGATTTGCCATAGCCTCAACCAGTTCTGGATAACGGCTGATTTCCGATTGAATATGGCCAAAAAATGGCGGTAAATCGGGGCGGTTACGGTAAATCTCAAGATTGCACTCCAGCAGTTGGCATAGTGCAGCCAACGGTGAGTCGATCTGGCAAATCGACTGTTCATACTTATCTGCCATATAGCTCTCACCTTCTTGAAAAACGGCTAAGAAGATGTCCTTTTTGGCTGGAAAATAATTGTAAATCGCCGATGCAGTCACGCCCGCAGACTCTGCGATCATTTTATTGGTGGCGCTACCATAGCCCTGCTTGGCGAAACATTCGCGTGCGCTATCGATAATTTTTTTACGGGTGATGCTGCCGTCTGCATCAAACGGGCGCCCGCGACTGGAATTCTGATTTACTGGCAATGGAGTGCACCGAAAAACAACAAATTTGTAATTTTAGAACGCTGTCATTATATGACTCAATAGTCATATAATATATGATTACATAATTATATATAACTGCCAAGTCGTTACGACATCAGGTTGACGCCTAGGAAGCCGATCATGAATATACCCGCTGTAGAGTTAGCTGCCCACTCACCAACTCAAACACAAACCCGCTTTGGCCGAGGCTGGTATTGTTTAGGCCTTTCCAGTGATTATGGCGAAGAGCCGGTTTCCTTGGATTATTTTGCCACCCGTTTGGTAGCCTACAGAGGCGCTGATTGGAAAGTGCATGTGCTCGATGCCTATTGTCCGCACATGGGGGCGGACTTAGCTGAGGGTGAAGTTGAGGGCAATCTACTTGTGTGTCCATTTCATCACTGGAAATGGGGTGCAGACGGCGTATGCCAAGAAATTCCTTATGCAGATAAAATTCCACCGAAAGCCTGTATTAAGTCATGGCCGACACTAGAGAAGAATGGTCTGCTTTATCTTTGGTATGACCCTGAAAACAATCCTCCTATCGCAGAGCAAGAGATGCCGGATCAGCCTGAATATTATGATGACGGTTGGTCTGAGTGGAAACTGAGCAAGATGCGTGTACACAATAATAGCCGAGAATTAATTGATAATATGGCGGATATGGCGCACTTTGGCCCGGTGCATGGTGCTGGCGCCTTAAGCTTTAAGAATATTGCCCATAAGCATACCTACACCCAAGTTATGGAGGGTGACCCCGAAGATATGGAGCGTGCCATCGCAATGTCTAGTCGAGCAACCTATTATGGCCCGGCAATTATGACCACAGAAATGACGGTTGAGCTTGAAGGCGGGATGTTGCTTGAGTCGCGACTATTGGTCTCTCACGTTCCGGTAAATGATAACTGCTTTGACTTGCGCTTTGGTTTATTATTCAAGCGCATCGATGGCATCCCTCGCGATCTGATGGATTATATTATCGGCAAACATTCGCGCTCAACTACCGAAGGTTTTATGGATGACGTGCATATTTGGCATAATAAAACCCGAGTCGATAATCCGGTCTTATGTGATGGTGACGGGCCAGTGAATATTTTACGCAAATGGTATGAGCAATTTTATGTCGATATTGCTGATGTGCCAAAGCGTTGGGACGAGGCTAAAGAATACGTGGTTGAAGTCAAAAGCCGAAAGTAAGCGCAGCTGTAAGCGGCGCGAATATGTTTAAGCAGTACAATAATAAATACAGGGATTTCTCATGAGCAAACCGACACTGTTATTTTTTGAACAAATCAGTGATCAGGCAGTAGGTGGCAAAGCAAAGGGTTTGGCTGAGCTGACGCAGCTTGGTTTTAATGTGCCAGCTGGGTTTGTGATTCAAAACGCAAAGCAAAATGTCTATCCAGATGACTTAGCAGAGGCGTATGAGAAAATTGGCAGCGCTAAGGTTGCGGTGCGTTCTTCAGCATTGGGTGAAGACGCGGCAGATAATTCATTTGCCGGCCAGTATGAAACGATTCTCAATGTGCAGGGCTTATCGGATTTGCAACAGGCAATAAACGATTGCGTTGCGTCCTTGGATGCAGAACATGCGGCAGCCTACCAGGCGGCAAAAGGGGAAGCGGCTGAAACAACGATGTGCGTAGTCGTTCAGCAGATGGTTGATGCGAAAGCCGCAGGTGTGCTGTTTACCGTTGATCCAGTCAGCGGTCGGCACGATAGGTTGGTGATCGATGCAGTCGAAGGCTTAGGAGAAGCCTTAGTCAGCGGTGAAACTACGCCAGATCATTATGAGATGGATGAGTCAGGTAAAATGACTCGGGTTGATCTTGCCGGTGAGCATCAAATTCTTGAGCAAAAAACCTTGCATGAGCTTTGGCGCGCATCGCGAGAGGGCGCGAAAAAAATGGGTCGGCCACTCGATATGGAATGGGCTACCAATGCCGATGGTGAAGTGCTTTGGCTTCAGGCGCGGCCGATTACCACCGTCGGCTCGGACCTGCGCGAATTAGATGATCCCATTCGAGATCATGAAGTGTTAACCCGCAGTAATGTGTCTGAGATTATACCAGGTGCATGCTGCCCATTAACCTTATCTACACAGGTTCGCGCTTTTAGCAAAATGTTAGAATTATTGCTCAATGGCTGCTCTGGACGAAAACCTAGTCAGGTTCCACCCAACGATATTGGCATGCCTTATTCTCAAGGCTATTTGTTTGTAAACTTATCAGCGCAGGTGGACGTGGCGCGTTATTCGGCATTATATTCTGCGGAAAATACAGCGTTACCCATTTGTGGCCGAGTGGTTGATGAGCTTAAAGAGCCTGTCGGGCGCAAAAATATCATCAGTCGTATTTTAGCGATTCGTCATTTTTATCGCTATGTGGCAGATACTAAAAGCAATATTGCCGAGTTTGCGCAAGCTTTCCAATCATTTTATATCCCTTACAAACATACGGTCGAGGCTATGTACCAGTCGATCGATGATAATTTGTCTTGGCTGTATGAGGCTAACCGAACTCACGGACATTCATCATGCCGCTCAGGAACGTTTGAAACAATCATGCAAAACGTGATATCGAAAGGCAAGAAGGTTCCCACAGCTGACGAACAAGCGATTCAAGCAAAAGTGTTAGCCGGTGCGCAGTCGGTTGAGTCAGCCCTATTGGTTGAACAAATGGATGCGCTGGTTGACTTAATTGCCGAGCATCCTAAGGCGCGCGAAAAGTTTGCCGATGTTGATGTGGATGCGGCGATAAAATGGCTTAATTCAAAAGCGGCAGGGCCAATCAGAAATGCCTATCTATTGTTTCTCGAGAATCACGGGCACCGTGGTTATCGTGAGCTAGAGTTGATGACGCCATCGTGGGTGGATGATCAGGTGCCCTTGGTCGAGCCGATGCAGGCGTCTGTGCATGCAAGGTTTCAAGGCCTTGGCAGCACCAAAGCAACGCAACATTTTGATCTTTCAAGTCAGCCTTGGCTGGTCAGGTTTCTGGCACCAAAAGCGCACGATGCAATTCGCGGTCGCGAGCAAACGAAATCACTGTTGGTGAAAACTACGCACTATTTCAAGCGTGCCTATCGCTACTTGGGCGAACTTATGCAGAAGAAAAAGCTGCTTGAGCAGGCAGAGGATGTGTTTTTCCTGATGCACGATGAATTAGGAGCCTATATTTTGGCGGACGACCGCGCTGATCAAGTGGCTGCAGTAAAAGAGAAGATTAGACTGCGTAAACTCGCGTTCGAATTCCAAGAAAAACTGGAGTTTAGTGAATTGGTCGTGGGTAAGCCTGAGCCATTGGAGCAGCAAAATTTTGAGCTGCAAGACGGCGAGATGCAGGGTCGGCCGGTCAGCAAAGGTGTTGTTGAGGGGGTTGCTCGCGTGGCGATGAATGTGCGCGAGGCGGCCGAGCTTCAGCCGGGTGAAATTTTAATTGCGCCGATAACCGATGTTGCGTGGACGCCGTATTTTAGCTTGATTGCTGGCTTGGCCACGGATGTCGGCAGTGCGGTGTCGCATGGTGCGGTGATTGCGCGTGAATACGGTCTGCCCTGTATTGTAAACTTGCAAGGCGCAACCAGCGTATTTAGCACCGGTGACCGCGTTCGCTTAAACGCCGAAACTGGCGTGCTATCAAAGCTTGATGCTGCAAGCGAAGAGCAAGCGGCATAAACTAACAGAGCAAAAAACATGAGTTGGGATAAAGAAGTCGATGTTTTGGTTGTGGGCTCAGGCAATGGTGCCTTAACCGCAGCCATTTGTTGTCACGACATGTCAAAGCTAAGCGCTGCTGACGGCCAAGCTGACGATATTTTAGTCGTTGAGAAGAGCGCGCATTTTGGCGGCACCAGCGCTATTTCAGGTGGCGGTGTCTGGGTGCCAAATAATCGCTACGCAAAAGCTGCAGGCGCGGCCGATAATTTTGACGATGCCTATCGCTATCTTGATCATACTGTGCCAGCCGACTTAGTTGAGCGCGATATGCTTAAAACGTATTTGCAAAATGCGCCCAGAATGATTGATTTTTTGCACAATCGTACACGTGTTAGATATGTCTCGCTAAGTGGCTATCCCGATTATTTTTCGGATGCGCCTGGCGCGCGAGAGGGCCATCGTTCGATGGAGCCAGAGCCGATTAATTGGTCGGTGTTGAAACAAGAAATGCAGCGTATGCGACCTGATGGTGCGCTGTATGCCCAAGGTAAATTTGCGCTAACGCAAACCGAAGGTAAGGCTTTGATTGAGCGCAAGCCAGAGCGTTCTAGAATTTTATTGCGCATGATGCTTAGCTACTATTTAGATATACCATGGTTGTTAAAGCGAAAGGGTTTCTCACGCCGCACGACAGGTGGCGGTGCTGGGGTTATCCGCCTGTTCTTATCACTTCAAGATCGCCATATACCGCTCTGGACGAACAGCCCGATGCGCGAGCTGATCGTGGAAGACGATCGTGTTGTAGGTGCGATTGTTGAGCAACAGGGCCAACGTATGCGGATTAAGGCGCGCAAAGCTGTGATGTTAGGTGCCGGCGGTTTCGAGCATAACCAAGCAATGCGTGAACAGTACTTGCCTCAGCCGACAAATACTGAGTGGAGTGCAGGCTGTAAACATAATACCGGTGATGCGATTCGTGCAGGTGAGGCGATTGGTGCGCAAACTGCGCTGATGAATAATGCCTGGTGGTGTACCACCAAAGAAATGCCTAATCGTCCCTATCCCTTTTTGAGCATTGTAAATAAATCCTTGCCCGGCACTATCTGTGTGAACAAAAATGGCGAGCGCTTCTCCAATGAGTCGCAGAACTATATGTCATTTCTGTTGGAAACCTTTGAACAATACCAGGCTGGTAATCCCTGTGTACCTGCCTATATGGTGTTTGACCAAAGTTTTAGAGACAAGCGCAGCGTTTGGCCATGGGCTTTACCTGACAAAATGATTCCTAAAGAATATTTTACCGAAGGTGTGATTGCCAAAGGCGCAACGCCTGCAGAATTAGCCGAAAAGTTAGGTATTGATCCGCAAGGCTTAAGTCAAACAATACAGCGTTTCAACGGTTTTGCAGAAACGGGTAAAGACCTTGATTTTAAACGCGGCGATGCTGCTTATGACCGTTACTATGGCGACTCATCGGTTAAGCCAAACCCTTGCTTGGGCAAGCTTGAACAAGCCCCTTTTTATGCGGTGCGGATTAATCCGGGTGACTTCGGCACACAGGGTGGTATGGTTATTAATCAATATGCGCAGGTGCAGCATAGCGATGGCGCGCCTATTCCCGGCTTATATGCTTTTGGCAATAATTCTGCTGCAGTGTTGCCGACTTATCCTGGCCCGGGTTCTACTTTGGGGCCGGCTATGACATTTGCCTATCAGGCATCTAAGCACGTTTATAATTTCGCCGATGAGTAATGTATGCAGGATAATTTAGCGCTTTCTGATCGTGTCGTAGATCTTCAATCGGTGAGTAATTTTCGCGATTTGGGCGGCTACCCAACCGCCTGTGGGCGCTCAGTAAAATGGGGTAAGCTGTTTCGATCTGCGACACTTACGCATGCAAGCGATCAAGATATTGATACCATTGTCAGCCAGCTCGGCATCAATCATGTTATCGATTTGCGCAAAGCGCGTGAGCTTGATCTTGAACCACAACCAGAACGTTTGCTGGCGCATATACATTATCACTGGTTGCCAATTAATTTAGACGGCACCACCCGTGAAGATATCGATCGGCGGCTGGCCGAGGGCAGTGCTGCTGAAGCGTTCGAAGGCTTATTGATTGATGTCAACCGCAATATGGTGCTGCAGCACCAAGATGATGTGAAGCGTTGGTTTGACATTGTATTGCATGCTGAAACGCCTATTTTGTTTCACTGTACCGAAGGTAAAGATCGCACCGGCTTTACCGCAGCAATTTTCTTATTAGCCATGGGCGTTGAAAAAGACGTGGTGATGCAAGATTACCTGCTGACCAACCTAACCCATCGTAAGTCGATTGCCGAACGGATTGCCTCATCAGCTGTATTGTCATCATTTGAGGTTGATGCAAAAGATTTGGAGCGTTTGTTGTCTGTCGATGAGGACTACTTGAATGCCGGCTTAGCGCAAATTGAACAGAGCTATGGCAGCGTATCGGCCTACTTAGAGCAGGCCCTCGATATCGATGCTGAGAAGCTGGCGCTGTTAAAACAAAAATACCTAAGCTAACGGCTAGCAAAAGTAGCCACTGGCTAGCTTAGCTTTCTTGCTTAAGCTGGGCCTCTACCCAATCAATACTGTTTTCAATGTCTCCTTCCACTAGCCAAGCATGAATGCCAACCGCAGCGGCGGCGTCTACATTGGGTTGGTGGTCATCAAGAAATAATGCTTCTGCTGCATCGACCTCCAGTTGTTCCAGCACCTCAAGAAATACTTCAGGATTAGGCTTGCGTTTGCCGGTGATGCAGGAGTCGTATTCAACATCATAGACGTCTTTAACATCATAAGGAAAGGTGTCGCGCCAGTGCGAAAATTCTTTCAGGTTATTCGTCACCATAGCCAGCTTCAAGCCACGTTGCTTCCACTCTAACGTTTTATTGGCCAGCGACATACGCATGCTTTTATCGACATTAGCAAAGTGCGCAAACATTTGATATATGTCAGTGTCCAGCTGGTGTTTTTTGCCCTCTGCAATAATGCCCTCGCGCGCTTGTTCAAGGTTAATCTCGCCGCGCTCTAAACGATGCCAAGGGTGGTTGGTATCTTGCTGCATGTCACCAAATACAATAGTTTTGAGAAAGTCAGCGTCAAGCTGCATTTCAACGGCAAGTTCTGTCACCGCTTCGAATGGTGAGTACGCATAAACACCACCATAATCAAATAAAATAGCTTTAATCATCATAAGTTCCTTGTGCAAGTTGTTTCACCGTAAGCGCGAGCTCATCGGGATTTATATTTTCAGTGAGTGCAGGTCCAAAACGGATCGTGATATGACGCTTAAACCAAAGTAGTTGTCCACTACCTTTAGCGTCGCCCGTTGCTTTTGACCAGCGGCTGCCCCATAACCCGTCAAGATAAAACGGAATAATTTTTACCGGGGCTGAAGACCTGCGCAACGCCAGTTGATAACCTGATTTAAAGTCGTTCATCTGCCCGTCGGTAGTTAACTGGCCCTCTGGAAATAAGCACACTACCGCGCGCTGGTTTAAACGGTCGGCGATGGCGTTAATGGCCTGCTTGGTTTGTCCGCTGCCAATTGGAATGGCGCCAAAAAAACGCAAGATCGGTTTAAAAAAAGCTTTATCGTAGTATTCGTTAAAGATCACAAAATGAATCGGTCTTGGGCTTGCTAATTGAATAAATAACCAGTCAATCCAGCTAACATGGTTGCCAAGCAGCAAGCTTGCGCCTTGTTTTGGCAGATGCTCAAAGCCTTGAATATGTAATCGATAGCGACGTTTGATGACAACGCTGACAAGAATCCGCGCCAGCGAATGCGGCAATTGTTTTACCGTATACAAACTACCGATCAGTGCGACAACAGCCAGGATGATAAAAAATTCACCGCTA
>JABSRR010000010.1:0-4659 GCA_013215025.1 Pseudomonadales bacterium | reverse complement strand
AATAATGAGCCTAGCATAATGCCAAACCCCGTACAGGCTAGTATGCCTTGAATCACTACCGTATTATTTTCATGCAATACTTCCTTGGCGTAGGCGGGAAACGCAGCTAATACAATTTGTGAAATCGACCAAAATAAGCAAAGGCCAATAATTGACAGCATAATGGTGCGGCGTTCACGAATAAGCTGAATGTTTTGTTTAAAATACTCCCCTTTAAGGTATCTGCTTAGTAATAATTGCTTACTACTGTCGCCTGCACGTGTTGATTTTAGTTTCAAGCTAATAAGGAATTCCAATACAGCTAGCGCGATTAATATCCAGCCGATCACAGCTATTTGCTGTAATAAACTAGAGGCTGGATCTGCAGCGTTTTGCAGTAATTGTTGGTCAAACAGCGATTCAAATATAATTGAAAAGAAAAACGTAGCAAATAATATAGAGACAATAGTCACGGCCTGCACAAAGCCATTCGCCGTGGTTAGTTTTTCATTACCAACGAGCTCGCGGATATAGCCATATTTGGCGGGCGAATAAATCGCTGATTGCACAGCTAAGAAAAGCGTTAGCGCAAATGCCAGCCAAAACCAGCCTTGATAATAAGCAAAGCAGATGACAGCAGTTGCCGCTATTGCCATAGCAGCAGTCAGCTGAATAACGCGGTGCTTAGCAAATCTGTCAGAAATAAAGCCAGCCGGTGTGAAGAGTAGAATAAATGGTAACAAAATAAGTGCGTTGACAATCGCAGTCAGCATAATTTGCTGTTGTCCGTCATAGAGCTTGAACACCATATTTTGAATGATGATTTTATGCCCTAAGTCGATAAACGCATTCAGGAATGCAACGCTCAGATAAGCGATGAATCCCTGGGTATTAAGCACCTTCATGTTGCGAGCTATTCAGAAAAGGAAAATACCGTGGCTTTTTGTTCAGTGAATTTGGCTATGGCATGCAGTGATTTGTCGCGCCCGTTGCCAGATTGTTTATAACCACCAAATGGCATCGTGATATCGCCAGCGCTCCAGCCATTCACCCATACCGAGCCTGCACGTAGGCGTTTAGCAACCCGATGTGCGCGATTGATATTGTCAGTCCAAAATCCGGCTGCTAGGCCATAGCAGCCATAATTCGCCAGGCGAATCGCTTCGTCTTCGTCAGTGAAGCTGCTAATCGCTAACACAGGGCCAAACACTTCTTCTTTAAATAAGCTCATGGTTTCGGTAACGCCGCTGAAAATAGTCGGCGGCATATAGTAGCCACCCGTTTCAGTAAGAATGGCCTCACCGCCGCATTCCAGTATTGCACCTTGAGCTTTGGCTTCATGGATAAATGCTTCAACCTGCTTTAAATGTGCAGCATCGACCAATGGCCCCATATAATGCAAAGGATTGAGTGGATCGCCGGGCTGCATTTTAGCCGCTAGCGCAACCAGTTTCTCGGTCACGCTGGCGGCGATCGATTGCTCAACCAACAGCCGTGAGCCTGCAACACAGACTTCGCCCTGATTAAAAAATATGGCGTTGGCCGAACCTTGGCAGACCTTGTCGAGATCCTGCGCGTCGGCAAAGATGATGTTGGGGCTTTTGCCGCCGCATTCGGTATACACTTTTTTCATGTTCGACTGGCCGCTGTATTCCATCAGACGTTTACCGGTCGCGGTAGAGCCGGTGAATACCAGGCAGTCAACATCCATATGCAAGGCCAGTGCTTGACCTAAGTCATGGCCAAAACCCGGCAGTACATTGAATACGCCATCGGGTATGCCGGCGCTTTGCATAATTTCTGCAAGCTTGATGGCGGTCAGTGAGGAGCGCTCTGAAGGTTTTAAAATCACGCTATTTCCTGCCGCCATGGCAGGCGCTAACTTCCACGCGGCCATTAACAGCGGAAAGTTCCAGGGGATAATCGCTGCCACGACACCTAGCGGCTCTTGCGTGACAATGCCAAGCTTACCTTGGTTGCTGGATGATACCTCGCCATAGACTTTATCAATGGCTTCGGCATACCAGTAAAATGATTCGGCAGACTTGGGTATATCTAAGTTAAAGCTGTCGCGTATATTTTTACCCATATCGAGTGTTTCAAGTAATGCCAACTCTTCGCGGTTGGCCTCGATGAGCTGAGCGACTTTGTTTAATACAGCCTTTCGTTGCTGAGGCGATTGATTGGCCCAGCTACCCGATTCGAAGCTTTCTCTAGCAGCCTTGACTGCAGCGTCAACATCATCGGGTCCGCAGCGGCAGACTTCGGTCAGTTGCTCGCCATTAGCGGGGTTGATCAAGGTAAACGTTTCGCCGCTGGCGGCGTCTTGAAATGAACCGTTAATAAACGCTTGGGTATTCAGCGTTAATGCTTTGGCCTTACTGGCCCAGTCTTGTTCGAGAGGATTAGTCATTTTAGATTCGTCGTTTTTTATTCGAAGTAAGGTTCAAGCTTAACAGAATGAAAAGCACAGCCCTATCAAAATAACAGTAATGGCCGGCAAAAAGGTGTAAGATGGTAGCTTTTTAATCTTGCAGTAATATGTCTTCCAGTCACAGCAATATGGCATTTGTTTACGCCTTTTTTATGAGCCTTGTGGCTGCCACAGCGGCTGCAGTAATTAAGTATTTGGCCGCAACCGTCAGTGTTGAGTTTATTACTTTTTGCCAGTTCGCTATTTGTTTACTGGTAAGCATCGCAGTGTTGCATAAAAAAAGCCTCGGCATCGCTGCCGTATTAGCCATCGAAACATCAGACCGGCTGACGATGTTCATCCGGGGTGTGAGTGGCTTGCTAGGTTTTTATGCATTTTACTTAGCGATTGAAAACATCCCGCTGGTCGATGCGACGCTTTTACGTCACAGTTCGCCGTTGTTTGTGCCCTTGGTGGCATGGCTTTGGCTACGCAACAGTACTCAGCTGCGCTCGCTTGCGATAATTCTGCTGGGCTTTGCTGGTGTCTACATTGCCTTGCAGCCAGATTTGCGCCAACTTAACCCTTACCACCTAATTGGTCTTGGCTCGGCATTATGCCTAGCGATATCGATGGTGAGCACCAATTACTTAAAAAAATACGATGCAGCAATCGTGTTATTTTATTATTTCTTGATTTCAGTGCTGGGGATGTTGCCGCTGGCGGTTCAGTATTGGCAGTCGGTTAACCTCCTGCAGTTGCTATGTATCGGCTATGTGGGCGCATCCATTTATATCGCCATGTATCTCTACAATAAAGCGTTTACACTTTCTAATGCCTCGCTCGTTGCACCCATGACATATTTATCGATCGTCCACGCAGGTTTGCTGGACTGGCTTATTTGGCAGTATCTGCCTTCTTGGTTGAGTTTGCTGGGTATGGCCATCGTAGTGGCTTGTGGCTTACTAACGACATTATCTGGGCGGGCTAAATCAGCACGTGCCTAGTGTAAGCGTATCGGGTCTGGGCGCAGCTCTTGACGAAATACGGCTAGCTAAGGCTTCTCAAGGCTTGATTTCGGTTCAGGGTTTGATTGTGGCTTAGTGCTCAAGGCTGTTCGCTTTGCGAATAATCGGTTTGATAGTCAGACCCTGCACAATAATTGAAAAAATCACACAGCTAAATGTCATCATGATGATCAGCTCTCGCAGGTCAATGCTTGGTTCTTTTACTAGGCTGATGCCGGCCGGAATAGACATGGCCATAGCTAAGGAAAGGCCACCGCGTAAGCCACCCCAGACTAGAATAGGCACGGTTAATGGATTATAGCGCTGGCGAATGCTTAAAAGACTAAACGGTAGGCCAATGCTGATTAACCTAGCCAGCAGTACTAGCGGGATAATAGCCGCCAAAAGCCAGCTATATACGCTATGAAAGTCAAAGCTCAATATGACTAAGCCTAATAGTAAGAAAATGATATTGTTTAGCCAGCTTTCGACCACATGCCAAAAATGACTGATAGTGGCAATATGATGACGGTCTTCGACATGCTCACGAGTCACATTGCCAAGATATATGCCAGCCACCACCATTGCTAAGGGCCCAGATACCTCGATGCTTTGCGCCATGGCATAGCCAGCCGTAGGCAGCATCGCGCTGAGTAATAATACCATCGACGATTGATGGCTATGGCGTATCATTTGATCGACCAGCCATGCGGCCACGAAGCCAAATACAATACCGCCGACGACTTCTTTGAGGAAGAGCTCGCCAACGCTGAAAACGCTGACTTCAGTTTGCTCAAAAGCAATGGCTGAGAGTGTCACAAATACGACCAGACCTAGGCCATCATTAAATAATGACTCGCCTTCGATTTTAGTCGCAATGGCCTCGGGCGCTTTGAGTTTTTTCACGATCGCTAAAACGGCAATAGGGTCGGTAGGAGAAATCACCGCGCCGAATAATAGACAGTAAATGAGGTCTAAATGATAGCCTAAAAGCTTGAGTAAATAGTGCAGACCAAAGCCGCACAGCGCCACCGACAAGGCGGTTGAAAAAATCGCCAGTACGGCAATCTCAAGTCGTTGACGATACAGGCTTCGCAGGTTGATACTTAGGCCGCCGGTAAATAATAAAAAGCCAAGAATGCTTTTCAGCAACAGCTCATTGAAATGCAGCTCATTTAACAGCTGGTCAAGATGGATGCTTTCGGGCAACAGTTCAAGCTTGCCAAGCACAATTGCACTAAGCGCCATCATTAGCGCAGC
>JABSRR010000009.1:4030-41882 GCA_013215025.1 Pseudomonadales bacterium | reverse complement strand
GTCGGCCCCGGCTAATAGCTGGCTAACCGATGCTTCGATCTGCGCTTGGTCAAGTGTACTGGCCACCGCTAAGACAAAATGTACGTCGCTGCGCTGGCTGGCGATAAGCTTGGCGGCGGCAATTTGCGTTGGCAATAGCCGTTTAATTTCTGACTTGCGACTGCCAGGAAACAGCGCCACCAGCTGTTTATTCGCAGCTTTTTGATCGAGTGCGAAGCGACTCAGCAGTGCGGCCTTATCGGCGCTGGGCTGCACCTCATCAACCAAAGGGTTACCGACAAATCTAACGGGTACCTTAGCTTGCGTATAAAAATCAACTTCAAACGGAAACAGCACCGCCATCATGTCGATACGCTGGCGCATTTTGTGAACTCGATGCGGACGCCAAGCCCAAACCTGTGGGCCAATATAAAATAAGGTTTTTATGCCAATCGATTTCGCGTACTCTGCCAGCTGCATATTGAATTCTTGATAATCTACCAAGATCACTAAGTCAGGTCGCTTGTCGCGCACCAGCTGTTTCATCTGCTCTAGCGCGGCTTTAATTTTACGGTAGTTTTTTAATACTTCGATCAGCCCAATCACCGCCAGTTCGCTGCAGTCGATGACCACCTCGGCGCCTGCGCTGCGCAGCTTATCACCACCCATGGCATAGACATCGAGCGACGCTTGTTTTTGCTGCATCGCGGCCAGCATATTGGCGGCATGCAAATCGCCGGAGGCCTCACCAGCGCTGATCACAATGCAGGGCATAACCTTTATGCAACTACCGATTTAATAACGTCGCAAATGCTAGCGATATGCTCTTCGCTGAGCTCAGGAAAAATAGGCAGCGCAAAGCACTGCGTTGCCAGACGCTCTGCTACCGGCAAACTGATATCGGCAAATTGCTCTGCGTAAACATCTTGACGGTGCAGCGGGATGGGGTAATAAATAGCACAGCCAATGCCCTTATCTTGCAGCGCCTGCATAATGGCATCGCGTTTTTCATGCAAACAGACATATTGATGAAACACATGTTTACCCACGCCATCTTCATGAGGCGTGATCACCGAGGTGCCCGCTAAACCTTGTTGATAGGCTTGATTAACGCGGCGGCGATTATCGTTATAGCTGTCAATATGCTTAAGCTTAACGCGTAAAATACAGGCCTGCAGCTCGTCCAGTCGTGAATTATAGCCAATGTCGGTATGGTGGTAGCGTACCCGCATGCCGTGGTTGCGTAAAATTTTCGCCTCTTCGTATAGCGCTGTATCGTTAGTTGCGATCATGCCGCCGTCGCCATAGCAGCCGAGGTTTTTACTGGGGAAAAAGCTAAACGAGCCGGCCAAACCAAAGCTGCCGGTTTGTTTACCACCAATATCGGCACCAAAGCTTTGCGCACAGTCTTCTAACACGGTTATGCCTAAGGGCTCGGCCAGCGCTAAAATAGCTGGCATATCAACCGGCTGGCCAAAAATATGAACCGGCATGATGGCCTTGGTTTTATCGGTAATCGCGGCTTTGATCGCAGCAAGGCTAATATTGTAGGTATCGGGCTCAACGTCGACAAACACCGGGGTGGCACCGACATAGCTTATCGCTTCGCCTGTGGCGATAAAGGTAAATGGTGAAGTTATCACTTCATCGCCTTCGCCGATCCCTGCTGCGCGCAGTGCCAAATGCAATGCATCGGTGCCAGAGTTTAGTCCAAGACAATGTTTAACCCCTAAATAGTCGGCGGCCTCTTGTTCAAAGGCTTGCACATTTGGGCCCAAGATAAACTGACAGGATTCTAGGGCTTGGCTGAGCGCAGTATCAACCTCGTCTTTTATCGCATGATACTGCTGCTTTAAATCGACCATTGGAATATTCATTGGCTACTCTCGTATTCGATCAGTGTCTTCACGCTAATCGTTATTCATTAAACAATTTGGAGATGGTAATGGCGGTAGCGAGTGCTTTCTTACCGTCTTCACCACTCACCAGGGCTGGGCTGCCGGTTTCGATACTGTGTAAAAACGCGATAATTTCGGCTTTTAAGGCATCGTTATTGTCAAAGTTTTGCTCGCTGACCAAGATTTCGTTAACCCCGTGCTCATTCAGCTGCTCGCCTTTTTGGTAAACGTTTAGGCCGCGATTTTGAAAATCCACCGTGACGCAGGAGTTGGCCTGAAACAGGCGCATTTTACGTTCGGTTTTCATTGAAATGCGGCTTGCGGTCACGTTGGCCACACAGCCGTTTTCAAATTCTAAGCGCGCATTGGCGATATCGGTGATCGGGGTTAATACTGGCGTGCCCGAGGCAGAAATGTTTTTTAATGGCGACTTCACGATATTTAAGATGATATCGATATCATGAATCATCAAATCCAGCACTACGTTGACGTCGTTGGCACGCGGATTATACGGCGCTAGGCGGTGTGACTCGATAAACACAGGTTCCGTAATCACATCATCTGCAGCCAACATCGCGGCATTAAAACGCTCTAAAAAGCCCACTTGAATCAATAGGTTATTTGCCTTAGCGAGGGCGATAAGCTGGTCTGCCTCCGCCTCGGTGACGGTAATCGGCTTTTCTATCAGCACATGCGCACCGTGGCTTAAAAAATCTTTGGCAATTTGATAATGCAGGGTCGTTGGCGCCGCAATGCTGACCGCGTCGACTTTGCCAAGCAAGCTGCGGTAGTCGGTAAGCGCCTGCACATTGGGATACTGCGCCGCTATCTGATCGGCCGTGCTTTGCTGGTAGTCGACCACGGCCAGTAGCTCGCTGTTGTCGAGTTCGGCATATTTTTGCGCGTGAAATTTGCCTAAATAGCCTACGCCAATAACGGCCGTTTTTAATCGTTTCATAGCTGTATCGTGATTATCAATCTGCGCCGATTATAGCAGCTAACGCCATGAAAAGTATGACCAATCTGACAGCCTATGCTGCGTTATTTGATTATCTGCCAGATAACAAAAAATTGTCGCCAATATGTTTTGCCATGCTGTTATACTAGCGGCTATTTGTCATCTATCTAAATCAATAATAAGGATTGCGCATGTCACTTGCTGTTCATCGCATGGCCGAGCTAGATCTTCGCGGCAAACGGGTGTTAATTCGCCAAGATTTGAATGTGCCGATTAAAGCCGGCAAGGTAAGCTCTGATGCCAGAATTCGAGCCTCTTTACCAACCATTAAATTAGCCCTCGAACAAGGCGCTGCGGTGATTGTAATGTCGCATTTAGGCCGGCCCGTTGAAGGTGGCAGCGCAGCTGAAAACGCCGACTATAGTTTAGCGCCCGTTGCCAGCCATATGGGCGAGCTATTAGGCCAGGCGATTCCGCTGGTCGATAACTATCTTGCGCAGGGCGTGGATGTTGCTGCAGGTGAGGTCGTCTTGTTAGAAAACGTGCGCTTTAACGCCGGTGAGAAAAAAGACGATGCAGGCCTTGCACAGCAATATGCCGCTTTGGCCGACGTATTTGTGATGGATGCCTTTGGTACCGCACACCGTGCCCAAGCTTCTACGCATGGGGTTGCCAAATATGCCGATCTTGCCTGTGCCGGACCTTTGCTTGCCGGCGAGCTGGATGCACTAGAGCAGGCACTGGCAGAGCCAGCACGTCCAATGGTGGCGATTGTTGGTGGTTCGAAAGTCTCAACTAAATTAACCGTGCTAGAAAGCCTCGCCGATATCGCTGACCAAATTATTGTTGGCGGCGGCATTGCAAACACCTTTTTGGCCGCCAATGGTCAGCCGGTCGGCAAATCATTATATGAGGCCGACTTAATCGATAACGCTAAGACGCTGATGGCCAAAACCCATGTGCCCGTGCCCAGCGATGTGGTGTGCGGCAAAGCCTTTGCCGAAGATGCCGAGGCCAGCCTAAAAGCTGCCAGCGACGTCGCTGATGACGATATGATTTTTGATATTGGGCCAGAGTCGGCGGCGGCACTGGCGAGTATTCTTAAAGATGCCAAAACCATTTTATGGAACGGCCCGGTTGGCGTATTTGAATTTGACCAATTTGCCGGCGGCACTGAAGCGCTGTCGATGGCGATTGCCGACAGTCAGGGCTTTTCTATTGCCGGTGGTGGCGATACCTTAGCCGCGGTAGACAAATACGGTATTGCCGATAAGGTATCGTATATCTCAACCGGCGGCGGCGCCTTTTTAGAATATGTTGAAGGCAAAGAATTACCGGCCGTGGCGATGTTAAAATCGCGCTATAGCGCCGCATAAACCGTTACAATACCCGTTTTTCAGGAGACCAATTATGGCACTTATTTCGATGCGCCAGATGCTAGACCACGCTGCCGAGTATGGCTATGGCGTGCCCGCATTCAATGTAAATAACCTTGAGCAAATGCGCGCTATTATGGAAGCCGCCGATAAAACCGATTCGCCGGTGATTGTGCAGGCTTCTGCAGGTGCACGTAAGTATGCCGGTGCGCCGTTTCTGCGTCATTTGATCTTGGCCGCGATCGAAGAGTTTCCGCATATTCCGGTATGTATGCACCAAGACCACGGCACCTCGCCAGCAGTTTGCCAGCGCTCTATTCAGCTTGGCTTTTCATCTGTGATGATGGACGGTTCGCTGGGCGAAGACGGCAAAACGCCGGCTGACTACGATTACAATGTAGACGTGACCAAGCGCACGGTTGATATGGCGCATGCCTGCGGCGTATCGGTAGAAGGTGAGCTGGGTTGTTTGGGCTCTCTAGAAACCGGTGAGGCCGGCGAAGAAGACGGCATTGGTGCGGCCGGTAAGCTGACCATGGATCAGATGTTGACCGATCCTGAAGAAGCCGCTGACTTTGTGCAAAAAACTCAGGTAGACGCTTTGGCTATTGCCTGCGGTACCTCTCACGGAGCCTACAAGTTTACCCGCCCACCAACAGGCGATATCCTGGCGATTGACCGCATTAAAGCAATTCATGCGCGTATTCCGAATACCCACTTAGTTATGCATGGCTCATCGTCGGTGCCGCAAGAATGGCTGGCAGTAATTAATGAGTTTGGTGGCGAGATCCCTGAAACCTATGGTGTGCCGGTTGAGCAGATTGTTGAAGGCATTAAGCATGGGGTACGCAAAGTAAATATTGATACCGACTTACGCCTTGCCTCTACCGGTGCTGTACGTCGCTTTATGGCAGAAAACCCAGCAGAGTTTGACCCGCGTAAGTATTTAGCAAAAACCACCGCAGCAATGACGGAGATTTGTATTGCCCGTTATGAAGCCTTTGGCACCGCCGGCAATGCCTCAAAGATTAAGGCCATCTCTTTAGATGATATGTTTGCCCGTTATGACAGCGGCGAGCTGGCCGCTAAAATCGCCTAATATCCTCTTACAGAATATCTATGCGTAATGTTACAGGCCGCTATTGCGGCCTTTTTTGTGCCTCATCAACAGCTGGCCGTTCTTTTTAATTCGCGGACTTTCAGTTGCGGTTAACGCTTTAGCCTTAACAATATCCAGCAACGTGCCTAATGCGGGCCAAACTGCTGCCATAGCGTTTCAAACTGCGCCTGAAAATCCTGAACCAGCTGCGGCTGATTGGTAACGATTATATTTTCGTTATTGCGCGTGGTGGCGGAGCGTGTCCAATTAAAACTGCCGCTGGCTAGCATCACACCGTCGCGAATCACAAATTTATGGTGCATATGCGCGGGGTCGTTATCCATGCGAACGCGAATGCCAGCCTTGCGCAGGGTGCGAATGTCGGAGCCTTTATCGTGTGACTTTTCATCATCGGTAATAATCCGCACCTCAACACCCCGTTGAAAGGCTTCTAGTAGAGCACTGGAAAGCGTATTGTCGGAGATCGTGAACACGCAGACATCGAGCGTACGCTGGGCATGTTTACACATTACCAGCAGGCGCTGGCGCACATCTTCGCCGGGACTAAAATAGGCGCTGGCCTGTAGACTTTCGTCTTGGTGCGAAAGCTTTTTAATCAAGCTTTCTAGCCAATCTAGCACCTGCAACGGCGGATGCTGCTCGGCAATATGCGCCTTAGCCAGTGCAAACGCACGGTTACGAAGGTAGTTTAAGCTTGCGGCATCTAAGTCGTTGGCAAAGGCAGAAAAAGCGCGGCGCTCGTTTTTTGACAAGTTATCATCGGCGACTAACTGCGCCAATACTTGGTCTAGTTGTTGTGTATCCATACTGTATCTGTCGTAGTTTGTCCGCTAAATCGACGGTATTTATGCTAAGATAGCCAGTGACTTTACAATAATATAAGCCCTAGCACATGTTTTTAGATGCCTTTTTTCAACAGCAGCAGTCTGTCATTACCATAAGCCCTGAGCAAGCAAGCCGCTTTGCAAAATCAATCGCCAACGACTTTAATCCGATTCACGATCCTGAACATAAGCGCTTTTGCGTGCCCGGTGATTTATTGTTTGCCTTAGTGCTAAACCAGTACGGCATGCATCAACAGATGCAATTTAGTTTTGAAGGCATGGTGGGCAAATCTGTTGAGCTGTGTTTTCCCAGTGAAACTAACATGCCTTTTACGCTGAGAGATGTAAATGATAAGCACTATTTGCGGGTTGATGCTGACGGTGAGGTGTTACATGATCAGCAAAAAATTGCCGATTTTGTGCGTGCCTACGTACGGTTTTCGGGCTTAAATTTCACCGATATTTTAGTGCCCTTAATGCAGCAGCATGAAATTATGATAAACCCAGCACGCCCACTGGTAATATATGAAAAGATGGACTTTAGCCTTAACGACTTTAACTTCAGCGCAATCAACTTAGCATTAACTAGCGCCGAGCTAGACGTTCAAGGTAAACGAGGTGATGCTGTAATTAAGTTTGCTCTGCGTGATGGCGAGCGTGAGATTGGCAGCGGCAGTAAAACCCTCGTGCTAAGCGGCTTACGTGCAATTGAGCATGACAGTATTGAACAAATGCTATCACTGTATAATGCTCGCAAGCATAGCTATGATGATCAAGCTGCCTAACGCATTTAATCATGTCGCGTTTTTCTTTTGCATTACAGCCCTTTGCCCATTCAGCAAACGGGCCGAGTGCTGAAGCAAAAGCGTATTTTGATTTTTATGACCTGAATATAACATCGGTTAATACATTAAACATTCAGCATCAATTTGGTGCTGTGGTGGTTGATGATTTCAGCATTGCCTGCCATTTATATTCACACCCAAGCTTTTCACATAGCGCCATTATTTCACACGGCTATATGGACCACAGCGGTCTATACCAGCATTTAATTCGCCACTTATTAAGCCTTGGCTATAATGTGCTGATTTATGACTTACCCGGACATGGCCTATCTTCGGGTGATCAAGCAGGGATTGACAGCTTTGCCCGTTATCAACAGGTATTACACGATTTGTTAGCGCAGTTGGCTGACGAATTACCTAAGCCTTGGACGATTATTGGACAGAGCATGGGCGGTGCTATCAGTGCTGACTTTGTGCTCCATCAACAGCGGTTTGATATTGCAAGGCTTGTTTTATTGGCGCCGCTGTTAGTACCCAAGCACTGGCAGCAGATTCAGCGCAAGCTGGTAGCGATGCAATTTTTAGTGAATGAAGTACCGCGAAAATTTAATAATAGTTCGTCTGATCAACAGTTTTTACAGTTTTTACAGCAAGATCCCTTGCAAACACGGGTGGTAAAAACCAATTGGGTGCAGGCTTTAAATGCTTGGCAAAGTCATATTCAAGCCAGCTACCGCTCAGATATTCCCTGTTTATTAATTCAGGGAGAGCAAGATAACACCATAGATTGGCAGCTAAGCGTGCCTTTTTATCAGCAAAAATTTGGCCGTAGTGAAACCTTGATGTTGCCCGAGGCTAACCATCATCTAGTGTGCGAGGCTGAAGCCATACGGAAACAGATTTTTACCCGACTTGATAAGTTTGTAAACGGCGGCTGTGCTTAATAAGCAACGATATATGCGCTTTATTCTACCGTTACCGACTTAGCTAAGTTGCGCGGCTGATCGACATCGGTGCCTTTAACTAAGGCCACATGATACGATAACAGCTGCAGCGGCAGGTTATATACAATAGGCTGTAGCACATCTGCCATATGCGGCAGATTAATCACCGTTACCTGCTCTGAATTTTCAAAGCCGGCGTCTTTATCGGCAAACACAAATAGTCGTCCACCGCGTGCGGCAACTTCTTCTAAATTAGACTTTAGCTTTTCTAACAATTCGTCATTGGGTGCAACTGCCACCACTGGCATGTCTTCATCGACAAGCGCTAGCGGGCCATGTTTTAATTCGCCTGCGGGGTATGCCTCAGCGTGTATATAAGAAATTTCTTTCAGTTTTAATGCGCCTTCCATTGCGATGGGGTACATAATGCCGCGGCCTAAAAATAGCGCATGGTGTTTTTCACTGAAACATTCAAAAATTGCTTCGATTTCAGCTTCCAGTTTTAACACCTCTGTGCACAGAGCAGGCAAAGTGTGTAAGCCGGCAATAATCTCTTGCTCTTGTGCCTCAGACAGGCCGTTATGTTTTGCTAAATAAATGGTTAGCAATAATAAAGCCGCTAGCTGTGTGGTAAATGCCTTGGTTGAGGCTACACCAATTTCAGGCCCTGCCTCGGTCATCAGCGCCAAATCTGATTCTCGCACCAGCGAACTCTGCGCCACATTACAAATGGTCATGGTGGTCGCATAGCCTTTTTGTTTGGCTAAGCGCAGCGCCGCCAGGGTATCTGCGGTTTCTCCGGACTGCGATATCGTCAATAGCAGCGTATTGGGCTGTACCACCACTTTGCGGTAACGGTATTCACTGGCAACTTCAACGCGACAGACAATATCGGCGTATTGTTCTATCCAGTATTTAGCCACGGTCGCGGCATGATAGCTGGTGCCGCAGGCTACAATTTGCACGGCCTGTATATCTTTTAATAGCGCCTGTGCTTCATAGCCAAACGCTGCATCTAACAGCCGGTTATGATTAATTTTGCCCTGAATAGTCGCTTTAATCACCGCTGGCTGTTCATAAATTTCTTTCAGCATGAAGTGCTTATATTCACCCTTATCAGCAGTNTCGACAACGTCGGTGATTTCGGCAATATGACGATCGACTTCAGCGTCTTGGTGATAAATGCGATAGCCATCGGCGCTGATATCGGCAATATCGCCTTCTTCTAAATAAATAAACTGATCGGTTACCTGACGCAGCGCTAATTGATCAGAGGCAATAAACATTTCATCAACGCCCAGGCCTAATACCAGCGGGCTACCGCTGCGTGCAGCGATTAGGCGATTGTCGTCATGCTTACTGATAACCGCGAGACCATACGCGCCTTGTAATTTACTGATGGTTTGTTTCACTGCGGCTAACAAATCGTTTGTTTCTTGATATGCGCTATCAATCAGGTGCACGATCGTTTCAGTATCGGTTTCGGATACAAAGCTATAGCCTTTGGCCTCGAGTTCTGTGCGCAGTGCCTGAAAGTTTTCGATGATGCCGTTGTGCACGAGGGCAAAATTTTCACCGGAGAAATGCGGGTGTGCGTTTTCTAGAGTTGGTTTGCCGTGGGTTGCCCAGCGCGTATGTGCAATACCAATATTGCCTGACTGCTGTGCTGATTGACTGGCTTCTACTAATGCTGCAACTTTTCCTACTGCTTTAACAATATTCAATTGTTGCTGTTTATCAATGACTGCTATACCGGCAGAGTCGTAGCCGCGGTATTCCAGTCGCTGTAAACCTCGCAGTAAGATTTTTTGTATCGGCCGATGACTGACCGCACCCACAATGCCACACATTAGCTTTTCTTCTTAGGCCGAACCCAGCCGCTTAGGTTTTTTTGTTTACCGCGTGCTAGGGCTAGCTCTTCGGCGGCAACATCTTTGGTAATGGTTGAACCCGCCGCAACGGTGGCTGTTTCGCCAATCTGCACGGGCGCCACCAGTGCAGTGTTTGAGCCAATAAAGGCGTGATCGTCAATGACGGTTTGGTGCTTATTGACGCCATCATAATTACAGGTAATGGTGCCAGCACCAATATTAACTTGCTCGCCTATCGTGCTGTCACCAATATAGCTAAGGTGGTTCACTTTAGACCCTGCCCCAATGCTGGCTTTTTTCGTTTCAACAAAGTTGCCCACTTTGGCGCCATTGGCGAGTACCGTGCCTGGACGGATTCGAGCAAACGGCCCAACTTGGCAGCTTTCACCGATTTGTCCTTCTTCGACAATACTATTAGGCAAGATTTGCGTGCCGGCGCCAATCACGGTTTTCTTGTTCGGGCTGCCAATAATGCAGTTTGCGCTGATTACGACATCGCTGCCTAACTCTACCTCGCCTTGTAAGATTACATTGGCATCGATGGTGACATCTTGCGCTACGCGAATTTCGCCGCGAATATCTAAGCGTGATGGATCAATGACCGTCGCGCCCTGCTGCATCAGTTGTTCCGCTTGGCGTTGTTGATAGGCGCGCTCAAGCTTTGCTAATTGCTGTTTATCATTCACGCCCTGAACTTCGACTTCGTCTTCGATATCGACACTGGCTATATTTACCCCAGCGGCAACGGCCAATGCGATGATATCGGTAAGATAATATTCACCCTGTGCATTTTGATTGCTTAACTGCGGTAGCAGCTGCTTTAATAGCGCGGTTTCCACCGCCATGATGCCGGTATTGGTTTCTTGAATCTGCTGTTGCTGCGCTGATGCGTCTTTTTCTTCGACGATCGCGACAATATTGCCCTGTTCACGCACTATGCGACCATAGCCTCTAGGATTATCTAGACAGATTGTTAACAGCGCTAAGCGCTGTTGCTGGGCATTTTCAATTAACTGCTGCATGGTTGCGCTGCTGACTAACGGCACATCGCCATAGAGGATAATCGTAATCCCATCATCAGCCATGCTTGGCATAGCCTGCTGTACCGCATGGCCGGTGCCTAGCTGCTCGGCTTGTAAACACCAGTTAACCGGCGCGGTAATCGCATTTTGTACCTCAGCTGCACCGTGGCCATAGACAATATGTAAATGGCTGTTCTCTAAACAAGCCGCGCTGTCGATAACGTGTTGCAGCAGTGGTTTGCCGGCCAATTGTTGCAGCACTTTAGGCCGTTGTGAACGCATACGGCTGCCTTTGCCGGCCGCTAATATTACAATATCTAAGTGCATAGCATGCTCTGAATTATTTTTTTACAGTCTATCATTACCCGGTGATGACGCAATCATTGGCAACGTTTTCGCGCAATTATAGTCTGCCAGCGCATAAAAAAAGGCCAGCAAATGCTGGCCTTTTAACTATAAACGGTGACTTAACGCTGCTTCAGCTGCTTAATGGCACGTAATCGTGCTTCAGCTTCAGCTAGCTGCATCGTAACGTGTTCGTAATCGAACTCGCCGGATGATCCAGCAATTGCATTTAGTGCATCCTGACGTGCTTTCTCAGCCGAAGCTTCATCGATATCGCCAGCGCGTTCGGCCTCATCGGCCAAAATGCTAACGTGAGTCGGCTGTACTTCTAAATATCCGCCAGATACGTAGAAAACTTCCTCGGTACCACCTTGCTTTATCACGCGAACATAACCAGGGATTAAACTGGTTAACAGCGGCGCGTGATCGTAGATGATGCCTAACTCACCGTCGTGACCAGAAGCGACAACCATCTCAACAAGACCTGAGAAGATTTCGCTGCCGGCGCTAACAATATCGCAATGTACAGTCATTGCCATGCTATTTACCTATCAGCCTTAAAGGTTTTTAGCTTTTTCTAAAGCTTCTTCCATGCTACCTACCATGTAGAAAGCTTGCTCTGGAAGATGATCGTATTCACCAGCAAGGATTGCTTTAAAATCAGCAACGGTTTGCTTCAGTGATACATATTTACCTGGGCTACCGGTGAAGACTTCAGCAACGTGGAAAGGTTGAGATAAGAAACGCTCAATCTTACGTGCACGGTTTACGGTTTGCTTATCTTCTTCAGAAAGCTCGTCCATACCTAAGATGGCAATAATGTCTTTCAACTCTTTATAACGTTGCAGTGCACCTTTCACACCTTCAGCCACTTCATAGTGCTCAGAACCCACAACAAGTGGATCAAGCTGACGTGATGATGAATCTAGTGGATCGATCGCTGGGTAGATACCTTTTGACGCGATATCACGAGAAAGTACAACTTGGCTATCTAAGTGAGCAAAGGTTGTTGCTGGCGATGGATCCGTTAAGTCATCCGCAGGAACATATACCGCTTGGATCGAGGTGATCGAGCCAGTCTTAGTTGACGTGATACGCTCTTGCAGTACACCCATCTCTTCAGCAAGCGTAGGCTGATAACCTACCGCAGAAGGCATACGACCTAGAAGTGCTGATACTTCCGTACCCGCTAGTGTATAACGGTAGATGTTATCAACGAATAATAATACGTCTTTACCTTCATCACGGAATGATTCAGCCATGGTTAAACCCGTTAGTGCAACACGTAAACGGTTACCGGGTGGCTCATTCATCTGACCATATACCATGGCAACTTTAGAGTCTGTAAAGGTTTCAACGTTAACAACGCCAGCTTCCTGCATTTCGTGATAGAAGTCGTTACCCTCACGAGTACGCTCACCAACACCGGCGAAAACAGATAAACCTGAGTGCTCAGTTGCGATGTTATTGATAAGTTCCATCATGTTAACGGTCTTACCAACACCAGCACCACCGAATAGACCAACTTTACCACCCTTAGCGAATGGACAAACCAAGTCGATTACCTTGATACCGGTTTCTAAGATTTCTTCAGACGCGGCTAGCTCATCGTATGAAGGTGCTTTTTGGTGGATTGAGCGACGCTCTTTCTCACCAATTGGGCCACACTCATCGATAGGGTTACCTAATACGTCCATGATACGACCTAAAGTTTCAGGACCTACTGGAACCTGAACTGGCGCACCAGTGTTAGTTGCCTCTAAGCCACGCTTAAGACCTTCTGATGAACCCATCGCGATAGCGCGTACAACGCCGTCGCCCAGCTGCTGCTGAACTTCAAGGGTTAAATCCGTCTCAGTGACAGTTAAGGCATCGTATACCGAAGGTACTGCATCACGTGGGAATTCCACGTCGATTACAGCACCGATAATTTGTACGATACGTCCGCTACTCATTTCGCGTTCCTCTTCAAAATTTAAACTTTGTTGGCTCACGGTGATTAAACCGCAGCTGCGCCCGAAACGATCTCAGAAAGTTCCTGAGTAATCGCTGCCTGACGCGCTTTGTTGTAAACAAGCTGCAGACCATCGATGAGGTCGCCCGCGTTATCTGTCGCGTTTTTCATTGCAACCATTCGTGCGGCTTGTTCACATGCGCCATTTTCAACCACCGCTTGATAGATTTGTGACTCGATATAGCGAGTCAACAACCCATCTAACAAGGTTTCTGCATCAGGTTCATACAAGTAGTCCCAACGGTGTTTACCTTTAGAATCTTCATCAGCTTCTAATGGCAACAGTTGTTTTACTTGCGGATCTTGTGTCATGGTATTTACGAACTCGTTCGACAATAAATAAATCTTGTCGACCTTGCCTTCGTTAAAGGCATCGAGCACAACTTTTACCGCACCGATTAAATCAGACACTTTAGGTTGTTCGCCTAAGTCTTTTACGGTTGCCGTAATATTTGCACCAAAGCCACCAAAGAAGGCACTCGCTTTTGTACCTACAGTACAAAGCTCAACACCAATACCTTTTGCATCATATTCTGCCATTAGTTTCACAGCTTTTTTGAACAGGTTAATGTTCAAGCCGCCACACAGACCACGATCTGTTGAAACAATGATGATCGCAACGTTTTTCACATCGCGTTCTTGCATAAAGGCGTGTTGATACTCAGGCGATGAGTTAGCAATATGACCCACGACAGAGCGTATACGTGTGGCGTAGGGTTTACCTACTTCCATACGATCTTGAGCTTTACGCATTTTACTGGCGGCAACCATTTCCATTGCCGAGGTAATTTTTTGCGTGCTCTTTACGCTTGCGATCTGTGTACGTATTTCTTTAGTACCAGCCATAATAGTCTCTCGCTACATAAGGCCACTAACGGCCTATTCTAATTACCAAGTTTGCGTTGCTTTAAACTGCTCAATTGCAGACTTGAATGTAGCTTCGATCTCGTCGTTCCAGGCACCAGATTTGGCAACGTCGTTCATCACGTCAGCATATTCGCTTGCTACGTAAGACAGTAGCGCCGATTCAAAATCTAGAACCTTAGAGACTTCAACATCACCGAGATAGCCTTGGTTAGCTGCATAGATAATCAAACCCATCTGCGCCACGTTTAGTGGTGCATACTGAGTTTGCTTCATCAATTCAGTAACACGCTCACCTTGCTCTAACTGAGCTTTGGTTGCATCGTCAAGATCAGATGCAAACTGTGCGAACGCCGCTAATTCACGATACTGCGCTAAGTCAGTACGGATACCGCCTGATAGCTTCTTCATGATCTTAGTCTGTGCTGAACCACCAACACGCGATACCGAGATACCCGCGTTCATTGCAGGACGGATACCGGCGTTGAACATATCAGTTTCAAGGAAGATCTGACCATCGGTAATCGAGATGACGTTAGTCGGTACGAATGCTGATACGTCACCGGCTTGCGTTTCAATGATCGGCAGTGCAGTTAATGAACCTGTTTGGCCTTTCACTTCACCTTTGGTGAATTCTTCAACATAAGCTGCCGATACACGAGATGCACGCTCAAGCAAACGTGAGTGCAAGTAGAAAACATCACCAGGGTATGCTTCACGGCCTGGAGGACGTTTCAACAATAATGAAATTTGACGATAAGCCCAAGCTTGCTTGGTTAAATCATCATAAATGATTAAGGCATCTTCACCGCGGTCACGGTAGTATTCACCCATTGACGTACCAGCAAATGCTGCTAAGAACTGCATAGAAGCAGGATCTGATGCAGTAGCTGCAACAATGATGGTGTTCTCAAGTGCGCCGTGCTCTTCTAACTTACGCACAACACCTGCAACCGTCGATGCTTTCTGACCGATGGCTACGTAAACACACTTAATGCCTGAGTCTTTCTGGTTGATGATAGCGTCAACTGCAACAGCAGTTTTACCAACACCACGGTCACCGATGATAAGCTCACGCTGGCCACGGCCAACTGGAACCATCGCGTCTACCGCTTTTAAACCTAATTGCACTGGCTGATCAACCGATTGACGCCAGATTACACCGGGTGCGATTTTTTCGATTGGGTCAGTGATTTTCGCATCGATAGCACCTTTACCGTCGATTGGGTTACCCAGTGCGTCAACAACGCGACCTTCTAACTCAGGACCAACAGGTACTTCTAAGATACGACCGGTACAGCGACACTTTTGACCTTCTTGCAGGCTTAAGTAGTCACCTAAAATGATAGCACCTACAGAATCACGCTCTAAGTTAAGCGCCATACCGTAAACACCACCGTCAAATTCAATCATCTCACCGTACATTACGTCAGCAAGACCATGAATACGAACGATACCATCACTTACAGAAACGATAGTACCTTCGTTTTGCGCGTCAGCTTGTACATCTAAGCTCTCAATACGCGACTTAATAATTTCGCTAATTTCTGATGGATTCAGTTGCTGCATGCTTTATCCCTCAAACTCTTACGCATTCAAAGATTCGTGGAGTTTGGCTAAACGGCTACGTACAGAGTTGTCGATGACTAAGTCACCGGCACGAACGACTGCACCGCCGATAAGATTGGTATCAACTGTGGTGTCAATATCAACACTACAGTTTAATTTGTCTGAAAGAGCTTTCGCCAATTTGTCTTGCGTCGCTTGATCAACATCATAGGCCGACGTAATTTCAACATGGCTTAACTTTTCTTGCTTCGCTTTCAGCACTTCAAATTGCTCTGCGATCATCGGTAGCAAAGTCAAACGCTTATTGTCAGCGAGTAAGGTCACAAAGTTTTCACCCTGCGTCGATAGTTCGTCTGCTAATAAGTTTTTTACTTGCGCAACCGATTGTTCAGCAGTAAGCGCTGGTGATGATAAAGCCGCTTTTACGGTATCATCTTGCGTTACTGCAGATAGCGTTGCTAACATGCCTGACCAAGCGGCCAAGTCATTATTCGCTAAAGCAAAACCAAATGCCGCTTTGGCATATGGACGCGCTAAAGTTGTCAATTCTGCCATAGTAACCTCTTGTTACAGTTCAGCCGCTAAACTATCTAGCATGGCTTGATGTGCAGTTTGATCAACTGAAGTAGCTAAGATTTTCTCAGCGCCAGCAATGGCTAAAGTAGCAACTTGTCCACGTAACTCTTCACGAGCACGGGCGACTTGCTGCTCAACTTCTGCTTCCGCAGCGGCTTTAATGCGCGCAGCTTCTTCAGACGCTTGCTCTTTCGCTTCGTCGATAATTTGATTGGCACGCTTGTTCGCTTGATCGATGATTTGTGCAGCATCATTTTTTGCATCAGCCATTTGGCTGGTTGCTTTTTCTTGCGCGAGTTCAAGGTCTTTAGCGGCACGTGATGCAGCTTCTAAACCTTCGGCAATTTTTTCCTGACGCTCAGCCATCGCACCTGCTAATGCAGGCCAGATGAACTTCATACAAAATGCAACGAAGAACAAAAACGAAATTGATTGACCAATCAATGTTAGATTTATGTTCATTCCAGCACCTCTGCTTTAAATAAATTTAAATTCATTAAAAACAAAGAGAGGATTATGCCATGCCTGGAACAGTAACGAACAAGATGTACATGCCGA
The DNA here is from genome assembly GCA_013215025.1 of Pseudomonadales bacterium. Taxonomy (NCBI): domain Bacteria; kingdom Pseudomonadati; phylum Pseudomonadota; class Gammaproteobacteria; order Pseudomonadales; species Pseudomonadales bacterium. Next base: position 25,179 of record JABSRR010000009.1, on the reverse strand, counting down.
TACCCACACCGATCATTGGGATCGCATCAAGAAGACCAGCAACAAGGAACATTTTAGTTTGTAGCATTGGTGCAAGTTCTGGCTGACGAGCAGTACCTTCAAGTAGCTTGCCACCTAACATAGCAAAACCAATAGCAGTAGCTAGAGCGCCAAAACCGATTAACATTGCAACAGCGATAAGTGCTAGACCCATTTTTTCTCTCCTAAGAGTTAAGTTTTAAAGTTAAAAGTTAAAGTTTGAAATCGTTATTTATTCAAAGTTCCGATATATACAGAAAGAACTTAGTGCTCTTCATGTACATCAAATGCCATACCCATATAAACCAGGGTTAGCACCATAAAAATAAACGCCTGTAAGGTAATAACCAGTACGTGAAACACTGCCCAGCCCCACTGCAAAACGCCACCGAAAATACCCAATGCCCAACCCGCGCTATACATAATAGCAATCAAGATGAAGATAACCTCACCGGCATACAAGTTTCCGAACAAACGTAAGCCTAAAGAAATAGGTTTTGCCAACCATGAAATGGTTTCTAGGATAAAGTTAAAGGCGATGATTAATGGCGCTGCAATGATCGCTGCACCTTTGGTTGGTGGTGCAAAAGGATGACAGGTCAATTCTTTCACAAAGCCCATCACGCCTTTTTGCTTACAGGTAAAGAAAATCATCAAAAAGAACACCGTAAAACCCATGCCTAAGGTGATATTGGGATCGGTTGACGGTACGATTTTGAAATAAAAGTGTGGATCATCAGCAATAATCGTCGCTAAATGCGGGATCCAGTCAACTGGCACCAAGTCCATTAGGTTCATCATGAAAACCCAGGTAAAAATAACCAGTGCCAATGGAGCAACATAATTACTGCGGTGAGGGAAGGTGTCTTTAACATTACTGTCGATAAACTCGACGATCATTTCAATAAAATTTAAGATACCTGAGGGAACGCCTGCATGTGCACGGCTGACTGCCATTTTAAAGATCACACACAGCACTAGGGCTAATCCAATTGACCAAGCCATAGAATCTAGATGAATCGCCATGAAGCCCATATCTGAAGCTTCTTGAGAAGAATGTGCAATCGTCCATGTAGCTTGTTCGATAACGCTACCATCGTAACGGGTATAACCCGCGGGTAATTTCCCGTAACAAAGGTTTTGTAAGTGATGCAGAATATAACCGGTACTGGTTAAACCACCTTCAGCAGCCATAGTGTTTACCTAACTTAAATTTTAAATCTTCTTTAGTTAACAAGTTACCGGCTAATCTTTATTGATCTAAGTACAAAAACGTCGTACAAATGTTCAGATCATTTCAGCCCAATCGTGGCAGCTCATTAATTTAGCTTTACTAAACCAGCGATCAAAAACTGGTGAACTATCAGGAAGCCTATATAACTCATAAATATGGTCTTCGCATCTAGCGGTTGTAAAGCTATAAAACTTATTGCNAAACAGCTAATGGTTAGAAAAAACTTCCCTAGCTCGGCCACAAATAGTGACTGTGTTACCTGTTTCGCATGCTTAGCGCCAATAAAACGAAAGGCACGTAGCGTAAAAAATGTTGTAGGTAGCCAAAATGCAAAAAAACCGATAAAAAGCGATTTTTGCAATAACTGACCTTGATCTGCGCTGAAAAAGATAAAAAGAAGACAGTAAACAACAATAAAAAGACTAAGCTCAATTACAATACTTAGCCAAAAATTCGGTTTTTTCAGTCCAGAATTTTGCATAAGTAATTGTTTAGATTTAGTTTTTTTGCTCTTTAATGCGTCAAAATTCAAAGCGCCGCGCAAATTTAGTGCAAATTTGAGCGATGCGAATTATAGGCAGTTTGTGCAGGTGGGGCAAGGTGTTTAGGGCAATTAACTGCTTTAGTTGCTTGGCAGTTTAAATTTTTATCGCTGAGTCTGAGGCATTCATCAACAACAAGGTAGATGTTTATTTTCTAAGCTGCATCAGCACGCCATCCAGTTCATCTAAACTTGAATAGTTGATAACCAACTTACCCTTGCCTTTAGCGGTATGTTGCAATTTCACTATCGAGCCGATTTTTTGTGATAATTCATTCTCTAAGGTTCTTATATCGGCATTATCACCAGAGCCAGAGCTTTTGTCTGCAGGTCCACTTTGATCTAAAAGCTTGCGCACCAACACTTCAGTTTGACGCACCGATAAGCTTTTACTGACCACTTGCTGCGCTGCTTTAGACTGGGATGGCCCCTCTAAAGCAAGCAAAGTTTTAGCATGACCCATCTCCAAATCACCGTGTTCCAGCAATATGCGTACGTCATCTCGTAGATTGATTAAACGCAATAGATTTGCCACAGTTGAGCGAGACTTGCCTACCTGTTCGGCAACTTGCGCTTGGGTTAAAGCGAACTCTTGCTGCAGTCTATGCAGCGCCATAGCTTCTTCAATTGGATTTAAATCTTCACGCTGAATATTTTCAATCAGCGACATCACTATGGCCGCCTCATCAGGCACATGCTTAATCAGCACAGGTACCTTGTCTAAACCAGCAAGCTGTGAAGCGCGCCAGCGGCGTTCACCGGCAATGATTTCATATTTTTTTTCTGCAACTGGCCTGACAACAATGGGCTGCATCAAACCTTGTTGCTGTATTGAAGCAGATAACTCTTCTAAGGCTTGCTGAGACATATCACGTCGCGGCTGATACTTTCCGCGTTGCATCAACTCAATAGGCATTTCGCGAAGCTGCTCATGTTCGCTAATATGTGATGAGAGCGCTTCTGTCTGCGCCTTATCAAGCTGCAATTCTGAAGTATCCGCTAGGATTTGCTCGGTCATTTCGCTCGATTTTGACTTAGCATTCGCACCCAGCAGTGCATTTAAATTTTTGCCTAAGCCACGTTTTTTGCTTGCCATGTATTGTCCTTAATTCATTAAGCCATTGCCGTTGTGGCTGTTTGCTGTCTTAACATTTCACCGGCTAGCGCTAAATAAGCCATGGCACCACGAGAGGATTTATCATATTTTAGAGCGGGTAGACCGTGGCTTGGTGCCTCAGCTAAGCGGACATTGCGTGGAATGCAGGTACGATATAGTTTCGCACCAAATACCTCACTCAGCTGTTCTGACACATCTTTGGTTAAGCTATTGCGCGGATCGTACATAGTGCGGAGAATACCTTCAATATGTAGATCTGGATTCGCAGCGGCTTGCACACCATCAATCGTTTCCATCAAATCAGCTAAGCCTTCAAGTGCATAATACTCACACTGCATCGGTATCATAACGCTGTCGGCTGCAATTAAACCATTGAGTGTTAACATGCTAAGTGATGGGGGACAATCTAGAAGAATAAAGTCGTAATTAGCTTGTATTTGCATCAACGCTTGTTTCAGGCGCAACTCTTTTTGATCTAGCTCAAGCAAACCAACTTCGGCAGCCGTTAAATCAGCATTAGTGCCCACAATATCGTAGCCTGCCGCGTCAGCGGTTAAAATAGCCGAGGCTATATCCGTTTCTCCCATCAAAACTTCATAAGACGATAAATCTAATTCGTTTTTCTCTATGCCTGAGCCCATTGTGGCGTTTCCCTGAGGGTCTAGATCAACCAACAGAACGCGCTTTTTGGTCGCAAACAATGATGCGGCAAGATTAATAGTTGTGGTCGTTTTACCAACACCACCTTTTTGATTTGCAATTGCAATTATTTTTGCCACGAATCACCTTCTCAACTGTACATCTTTTTATTAACTCGGGAGATAAATCCAATAAGGGTGGTGGATTTATGCCGCAATAGATAATAGATAAAGCAAAATTTAGCCCAATTAGCCTAAATATTTAAGCGCTTTGTTGAATAACAACAAGATGTCGTTGTGTATCATTGTTTGGCCAATCTAAGGCATGCACCTTATAAGGTTTTGATATCTGCTGCAACTCAGATACTGGCCAAATACCCTTCATGGCAAAATACTGACCCTTAGGCTGGCATAAGTGTTCCGTTTTGCTCAACATATCATCAAGCGTGGTGAAGGCTCTGGAGAGAATCGCATCACATTGTGGCTGTAATTGAACATTTTCTACCCTGTCATTAATTACGCTTATATTTTCCAGTCCAAGTTCTAATTTGACCTGTTGCAAAAAACGCGTTTTCTTACCATTACTATCTAATAGATAAAACGATTTCTCGGGGAAAAAAATAGCCAGTGGGATGCCCGGTAAACCTGGACCAGTGCCAACGTCAATTAAACGTTCACCAACTAGCCAAGGGATAATGGAAAAACTATCAATCAAATGTCGATCAAGCATTTCATCAATATTTCTAACAGCAGTAAGATTATAAGCTTTATTCCATTTACTCAGTAAATTGATATAGCGATTCCATAAATCAACTTGTTGTTGGCTTGCCTCTAAATCAAAGTATTTTAGGCCATTAATTATGGCCGTCGATAAATCTTTTTCTAACATTTTTATTTTGTTAACTAGCTAGTGTTTTACTCTGCACGACTTTTTTTAATAAGCCTTGTTTTTTCATAAACACTAAAAGTAATGAAACAGCTGCTGGTGTAACACCAGGAACGCGAGATGCACGACCCAGAGTATCTGGTTTTGCTTCATTCAGTTTATGTTTTACTTCATTTGATAAGCCGCCAATCTCATCATAATTTAGCGATGCGGGTATTACTGTATTTTCATAACGACGAAGACGTTCAATATCTTCTAACTGTCGAGCAATATAGCCATCATATTTTACTTGTATTTCAACTTGTTCTGTTACCTGCTGATTTTCTTCAACTTTACCCGTTATGTTCTCAATTTGTTGATAAGAAATATTTGGTCTTTTTAACAAATCATGCAGTGAGTATTCTCTTTGTAATGGAGAATCTAACAATTTATTAAAGTTATCTGATTCTTCACTTGTTGCTTGAATCCAAGTTGTTTTTAAACGCTTTTGCTCTCGTTCAATCCGTTCTTGTTTGTCTGAGAAAATACGCCATTGTTGATCAGAGATTAAACCAAGTTCACGACCTTTTTCTGTTAAGCGCAGATCTGCATTATCTTCTCGTAACAACAAACGATATTCGGCACGTGATGTGAACATGCGATAGGGTTCTTTAGTTCCAAGATTTATCAGATCGTCAACTAGCACACCTATATATGACTCATCACGTCGAGGACTCCAGCTATCTTTTTGCTGTGCCATACGAGCAGCATTCAAACCCGCTAATAAACCTTGCGCTGCCGCTTCCTCATAACCCGTTGTGCCATTGATTTGACCCGCAAAGAATAAACCTTGCATCATCCGCGTCTCTAAACTTGGTTTTAAATCGCGAGGATCAAAAAAATCATACTCAATCGCATAGCCTGGTCGAGTTATATGTGCGTTCTCAAAACCTTTGATTGATCGAATGAAATCTAGCTGAACATCAAATGGCAAACTGGTTGATACCCCATTGGGGTATAACTCATGCGTATGTAAACCTTCGGGTTCTATAAAGATTTGATGCGAGTTCTTATCCGAAAAGCGATGAATTTTGTCTTCAATCGAAGGACAATAACGTGGCCCAACACCCTCAATCACACCTGTGTACATGGGTGAGCGATCTAAGCCTTGCCGAATGATATCATGGGTTTTTTCATTGGTATGTGTGATCCAACAACACACTTGCTGCGGATGCTGATCAACCGAGCCATAAAATGACATAACAGGTTCTGGTGTATCACCCCATTGCTCCTCTAAGCCATCAAAATTGACGGATTTGGCATCGATTCGCGGTGGCGTACCGGTTTTTAAGCGGTCAACTCGAAACGGTAATTCGCGTAAGCGATCTGCCAAAGCAATGGAGGGTGGATCGCCTGCGCGTCCACCTGAACTTTGATCAAGACCAATGTGAATTTTGCCACCTAAGAACGTTCCGGTCGTGAGTACCACAGCTTCAGCATAGAAGCTAACACCCATGCTGGTTTTTACACCAACAACTTGCTCGCCTTCAACAATTAAATCATCAGCGGCTTGTTGGAATATTTTCAAATTAGGTTGATTTTCAAGCATCTGACGAATAGCTGCTTTATAAAGCGCTCGGTCTGCTTGTGCGCGTGTTGCTCTTACAGCGGGCCCCTTACGGGCATTAAGCACGCGAAATTGAATCCCGCCAAGATCAGTAGCTTTAGCCATCGCACCGCCAAGCGCGTCAACTTCACGAACTAAGTGTGATTTACCAATACCACCAATGGCTGGGTTACAGGACATTTGTCCTAATGTTTCGATATTGTGCGTGAGTAAAAGGGTTGATACACCCATTCTTGCTGAAGCTAGGGCCGCTTCAGTGCCTGCATGGCCACCACCTATGACGATGACGCCAAAACGTTCTGAATAATTCATTGCTACCTCTGATTTGAAATACTTCCACACTGATAGGTGGCACTTTCAAGCTGGCCATTATACGCAGTGATTAAAAAATAAACAGCGATATTTCAGTTAGCTTTTCTATGTAAAGCTTTGCCGTCTTTCATGTTTGAAGTTTGCGTTGATGAGTAAGACATATATACATATATAAATAGTATATAAGTTATTTATTATTATTATTAAGCAAGCTGATTTCTGTGAATAATCATCATTTTAATAAGCTAATCAATAGCTTAACGATGTATAACTCTGGTTAAAGTCTATAGCATATGATGCTTGCCAGCTGTATAGCAGCTGTAGATAAAATTGCCGAGAAAATCGCTGCATCTTGGTGCTGCTACCAGCTATGCAGAGTTAATCCTATGCTTATGCTATGGCTTATCCTGATATTTATGCACAGTCTTTGAATATGCTGTGTATAGATACATAGCAATCACTGGATAATTCATGATAAGTCGATTTTGTTAATCGATGGCGTAATAAGCTGTGTAAAACTCTCGCTTAAGCTTGGTATAAGCTTGGGATATTATTTTCCAATACAGAAACTGGAAAAAATTTCACCTAAAAGGTCATCAGCCGAAAATTCACCGGTAATTGAGCTTAGCTGATTTTGCGCTTGGCGTAAGTCTTCAGCGAGTAATTCACCTGCGCCACTGTCATGTAGCTGTTGCTGACCCACACTTAATAAGTCTAGAGCATGTGATAAGGCATCTAAATGTCTTCGGCGTGCGGTAAATTGGCCTTCGGTTTGATTCAATAAACCCGCCATTTTTTTAATATGATGCTGTAAAAATTCTACGCCCTGCCCTGATTTAGCACTTAAATTTATTGTTGTGTAATCGTTACTTTCTCTTATACCGGGCGTCAGATCTGATAGGTCGGCTTTATTATTGATCAGGGTAATATGTTTAAGCTGTGTGAGCTTTGTCGTCAGACTCTCACCCAGTTGATCAATATCAGCAATATCTCGTAATAATGCATCAATAGAATCTGCCCTACCCTCTGTCGAGTCGTGCACAATTAATACATCATCAGCATCTGCAATCGCCTTGTAGGCACGTTCTATACCAATGCGTTCCACGCTGTCTTCAGTGTTGCGCAGACCTGCTGTATCGATAATGTGAAGCGGTAAGCCATCAATCAGTATTTTTTCTTTCAGAACATCACGGGTAGTGCCTTCNATATCTGTGACGATGGCAGCATCATGACCAGCTAATGCGTTCAATAGCGAGGATTTACCGGCATTNGGCTTTCCAATAATTGCCAGGCTTAATCCCTCTTGCATGACGCGTCCTTGCTGAGCCGAAATAAGTATCTGTTGCAATTGCGTGATTAGGTTCTGCAGAGATGTTGCTACATGGCCATCATTCAGAAAATCAATTTCTTCTTCCGGGAAGTCGATAGCCGCTTCAACGTAGATTCTTAGTTCAATCATTTGCTGCACTAGGCTATGAATCTTATCGGAAAATTCACCTTGTAATGATCGTACGGCATTTTTAGCGGCTTCTAATGAGGAGCTATCAATTAGATCTGCAATGGCCTCTGCTTGGGCGAGATCCAGTTTATCATTAAGAAAAGCGCGCTCTGAAAATTCACCTGGTCGGGCTAAACGAGCGCCTGCTTGAACACATTCATTTAATAAGGCGTCTAGAATAATCGGTCCGCCATGACCTTGAAATTCAACGACATCTTCACCAGTAAATGAGTGTGGCGCTTGAAAATAAATAACAATGCCTTCATCTAACAAGTTATTTTTGTCTATTTTCTGGTTCTGATAAAAAGAGCAAAAATGGGCGTGACGAAGTTTTAAATCAGTAAAATGTATCTTTTTAGCAATATCATAGGCTTTTTGCCCTGATAGCCGAATAATACCAACGCCACCTTTTCCTGCAGGTGTAGCTATAGCGACTATCGTGTCGGTATCAAGCTGCATAGGGTTTTCCTAAATAAAAAACGGGTAGCTTAACTACCCGTCTTGATGCATGTGTTTATTTTTTTTCGTCTAGTATGTGCTTAGTTATTATCCATTGTTGTGCAATGGATAATATATTATTAACTACCCAATAAAGTACTAAGCCTGCTGGGAAGAATAAAAAGAAAAACGTGAATATAATTGGCAAGAATTGCATCACTTTAGCCTGCATGGGGTCAGGTGGTGGTGGATTTAATTTTTGCTGAAACCACATACTTGCTCCCATAACTAACGGCATTATAAAGTATGGATCCATTGCTGCGAGGTCTTTGATATAGCCAATAAATGGCGCATGACGTAATTCAACAGACTCAAGTAATACCCAATATAGCGCTATAAATACTGGCATTTGTACCAACATGGGCAAACAACCGCCAATAGGATTAACGCCTTCAGTCTGATATAGCTTCATCATTTCTTGCGACTGCTTCTGACGATCATCGCCATATTTCTCTCGCAACTCTAACATCTTGGGTTGCACAGCACGCATTTTTGCCATAGATCGGTAAGCTTTTGCATTTAACGAGAAAAATGCAAGCTTTACTAATATTGTTAAGATGATAATCGAGAAGCCCCAGTTTCCAATGCCTGAGAATACCTCTTTGTCGAAACCAAAGGCATGAAAAACACCATTGTTTATAAAAAATAGTAAGGCGTATAGCGGCTGTGCAATAAACCAGAGCCAACCATAATCGACAGAAAGGTCTAAGTTAGGTGCGATTTTTTCAAGCGTGTACTGGTCTTTAGGCCCGGCATAAAACTGATTGCTGATGACAGCGTTTTGTTTTGCGTCAACATTCATTACTGGGCCAGTTACGCGCGCTATATTAAAGCCAGAACGCGTTTTCACTGTGTTATAACGATTTTCACTATTAGCATCGCCAACCCATGCACTTAAATAGTAGTGCTGAATCATGGCAATCCAGCCACCTTGCATTGTTTGTTGAAACGTTTTTTCTGCAACATCTTCGAAGTCAATCTTTTTAAATCGTTCGTCACTAGTGGTTGTAGCAAAACCTAAATATGGTTGCATGCCTAAGCCACCGCCACTTTCTGCACCGGGGTCTTGACTATTATCGCGTTTAATTTGTCCGTAAAAGGCGGCAGAGAATGGGTTCTCGCTATTATTGTTGATAAGGTAATCGAGTTCGATTAAGTAAGAATCGCGGCTAAAACGAAAACGTTTAATGATTTCGACGCCCTGCTGTTCGAGCACAAGGTTAACTTCTAACTGTTCTTGCTCATCACCCATGCGATAAGATTTTGCGGATGATGCAAACAGCGGACGCCCTTCTCGCGTATCAGTACCGTTCTTACCAATCAAACCACTTTGAGCGATATAAGTGCGTGTTTGATTATTTTCTAATAAGGCAAACGGTAAATTAGGCATATCGATATCGGTAAGGTGCTGATTAAGTGCTAAATCAACAATATCGCCACCGCGCGGATCTATATGAAGACTGAAGGTGTCAGTTTTTACAAAAATAAGTTCTTGGTTTCTGACTGTATTTGCTACTTCAACGACGGTGTCTGTTTCAGCACTGAGACTTGGTATATCGTCATCATCTGTAAGATTGACTGATGCATTACTTGTGCTTTGCTCAGCAAGCTCTTCAGCATCATTAAGCCCAGTGTTAATTTCTGCAGGTGTTTGATTCAGTGTGAGCGATGCTTGAGTTTGCTTTTCTTGTAAGCGCGCTTTATTTTTATCATCGCGAAAACTGGCGTACTCGGTCACTAGCATAAAGCTTATCATGATTATAACGGCAATCAGCGCAATACGAATTTTATCCATGGGTAGGCTCGGTATAAATATTTAGTGTTTGGGCGGTACTTCATCGATGCCGCCAGGGTGACCAGGGTGACATTTAGCGATGCGTTTGAGGCTAAGGTAACTGCCTTTTAACAAACCATGCGTTTCAAGCGCCTGTATTGTATAACTTGAACAGCTCGGGTAAAAGCGACAGTTTGCGTTAATGAAGGGGGAAATCAGCCACTGGTAAGTTTTTACCAGAAAAATGAATATACGAGTAAATGGACTGGGATTCGGTTTATCCATTTATATTGCATCAACATTCGCTTTGTTCGCTAAGCGCTGCCATTGCTTATTAATAAGGGTGTGTAACTCTGAATTCGTTAACTCAGTGATACTTTTTCTCGGCAGTACTACGATATCAATACTTGGGAGTGAATGCTGTCTAAACGATTCTCGTATGATACGTTTAATGCGGTTTCGCTCAACGGCAAGCTTAACGTTTTTCTTAGCAACGACTAAACCTAACCTAGGCGTATTAAGCTGATTAGATGAAGCTAAGCATAGCAACTGTTTGCAAGACACTTTCCACTCAGCTTGATCAAACACCGCTTTATAATCTTTAGCATTCAATAAACGCTGCGACTTTGTAAAAGTAGAAGCTGTTGTGCTTTGCATAACGGACACTCTTGCTTCACAGGCTCAGTAGGGAGACGTCAATATAACGCAAACAGGTCGCAAATAAGACGCCTATAACCTATAAAAAGTCGCAGATAATCGATAAGTTGAATCGATATTAGGCGGCTAAGCGTTTGCGACCTTTAGCACGACGGCGGTTGATAACAGCACGTCCATTTTTAGTGGCCATACGAGCGCGGAAGCCATGCGTACGTTTGCGTTTTAAAACACTGGGTTGAAATGTTCTTTTCATGGTTTACACCGTTTTGAAATTGACTGAAATCTGTCTTTAAATAAAAGGGCCGGAATTATAGGCAAATCGTGGCTAATATTCAATCTCTGCGCTTTATTTATCAAGGATTAATTCTGATGGTTTTTTGTAGGCATAGCTCAGTGAGATTTTTAGTTTTCTGAAAGGTAGCTAAGCTTTTGAAAATCATTAAAAAAAACTAGATTTTCACATTTCATATACAATTTACTCACAACTTATGCACAGTTAAAGATTATCTTTGAGTGAATAAAAAATAATCAATAATGCTTTAAAATTCAATAACATATAAAAAAATAGAAATTATTAAAAATAACTGTGGATAACTCCTGCGTTATTTTTAATAATGAAGTTCTGCTATTCAAATGTTTTATATCTCTGGTCTTCAAAAAGTGGATTTTTGACGATTAAAACAATAAACACAATTTCGTTGCTTAACAGGGTACCTGCGTGTCATTGCTTACCATTTGGGATTATTGTAAAAGTCATTTAGAAAATGACTTAGCGAAACAACAATTTATTACATGGATTCAACCTTTAGAATTAGATCAAGATCAGACGGATTATCTTTGTTTAATTTCTCCTAACCGCTTTGTTAAATCTCACGTCGAACTGCATTTTTTGTCGATCATTGAGTCGCTGGTTGAAAACTTCAGTTCTTCTCATATTCCTAAAGTTTCGATTGTTGACGCCAGTTCTCATCAGCGTCGACATACAGATGTGCAAGCCATCACGTCTGTTGATAGTTCTGCTGTCTACCAGTCGCAAGAATCTGTATTGAACGAAGCACGAAGCGCTAATCCACCGAGCAAAGATGCGGTATCTTCAATTATGCCCCTCAATGATGTCGCTACTGTGAAGGCCGAAAGTCAAAATGACGATTTTTTAAACAATATTATGTTAAATGCGAGCGTTTCTGATCAAGGTAATGACAGCTCTCAAGAAAATTCAGACAGCCATTTAGACAGCTATAATTCTGCTAATCATTTCGTTTCTCATGTTGATAGTGGGTTAAATTTCACCTCATTTGTTGAGGGTAAATCAAATCAGTTGGCTCGAGCAGCTGCGATGCAGGTTGCTGAAAATCCTGGTGGTTCCTATAACCCACTTTTTTTATACGGTGCCTCTGGTTTAGGTAAAACGCATCTTATGCATGCGGTCGGTAATGCTTTGATACAACGTAAGCCGCAAGCCAAAGTTGCCTACCTTCACTCTGAACGTTTTGTTGCCAATATGGTGAAGGCCATTCAGCAAAATAAAATTAATGAATTTAAGCGCTATTATCGCAGTGTAGATGCTTTATTAATTGATGATATTCAATTTTTTGCCGGTAAAGATCGTTCGCAAGAAGAATTTTTTCATACATTCAATGCCTTAATTGAAGGCGGCCAGCAAATTATCTTAACCTGTGATCGCTACCCTAGAGAAGTTGAGGGATTAGAGGAGCGTTTAAAAACACGTTTCGGTTGGGGGCTTTCTGTTGCAGTTGAGCCGCCCGAATTGGAGACTCGGGTAGCCATATTGATGCAGAAAGCTAGGCAGCAAAATATGCATATGTCAGAGGAGTCGGCATTTTTTATCGCTCGACGTTTGCGCTCTAATGTTCGAGAACTAGAGGGTGCGCTGAAGCGAGTGATTGCGCAAGCGCATTTCAAAGCTAGGCCGATTGACATTGAATTAATAAAAGAATCGTTGAAAGATTTACTGTCAATGCAAGACCGGTTGGTGAGTATCGATAATATTCAACGCACCGTTGCTGAGTATTATAAAATCAAGGTTGCTGATTTACACTCCAAACGTCGCAACCGTTCAGTTGCCAGACCGCGACAAGTTGCTATGAGTTTAGCTAAAGAACTTACTAGCCATTCACTGCCTGAAATTGGTGATGCTTTTGGTGGTAGAGACCACACAACAGTCCTACATGCCTGTCGAAAAATTGATGAGTTAAAAGAATCAAGCACCGATATTGCTGAAGATCTTAAAAATCTCTTGCGTACCTTAACCGCTTAAATTCAACGCACTTTTTTACTCGCTTTAATCATATAAAGCTTTATTCTGTATAGATATTTATTACACTAGGGAACATAAATCCTATATTTCCATTATGTCTAAGGAAACCTAATTATCATGAAATTTACGGTACAGCGTGATGCACTCTTAAAAACATTATCTCTGGTGGCTGGTGTTGTTGAACGTCGACAAACCTTGGCTGTGCTAGCGAATGTACTGTTTGATTTAAACCAGACAACCTTATCGTTAACAGGTACTGATCTTGAGGTTGAGATTACCGGACGCTTGGAACTTGAAAGCCCAGCCTCCGAAAATGGTCAGCTTACGGTGCCGGCAAAAAAGTTATTAGATATTGTCAAAAGTCTACCCGATGGCGTAGCAATCAATTTCTCGCTTGGTGATAACCAAAAAGTGACGGTATCAGCGGGTCGTTCTCGTTTCACTTTGGCTACTCTGCCTGCTGCTGATTTTCCAAATGTTGATGAAGGTGACATAAATGCTTCGTTTTCAGTCACTCAAGGGCAGCTAAAACGTCTAATCGATAGAACCTCTTTTGCAATGGCCCAGCAAGATGTGCGCTATTATCTTAACGGTATGTTGTGGGAGCTTAGCCCTAGTCAGTTGCGTGTTGTGTCAACCGATGGTCATCGGCTAGCGATGTGTGACTTGGCCTCTGATGCGATTCAGGCAGATATTCAAATTATTGTACCTCGCAAAGGTATCTTGGAGTTATCGCGCTCATTGGTCAATCTCGATGACGAGGTTGAGATTGTCTTTGGCCCTAATCATTTAACTGCTAAGACATCTGGTTTTACGTTTATTACCAAACTCGTCGATGGCAAATTCCCCGATTATCAACGCGTTTTACCCAGAGGCGGTAATAAGTTGGTGACCGGCGACCGTCTTCAGCTGCGAGAAGCGTTTCAGCGTGCCGCCATCTTGTCGAATGAAAAATACCGTGGTGTACGTTTACTATTAAGCGATGGTCAATTAACAATCCAAGCGAACAACCCTGAGCAAGAAGAAGCCGAAGATAGCGTAATGGTCAACTATCAGGGTGAAGCTTTAGAGATAGGCTTTAATGTTAACTATATTATTGATGTACTGAATGTTTTGTCTGATAACGAAGTAAAACTTACCTTGGCAGATTCGAATAGTTCTGCGTTACTAGAAGAGTTGGAAGACAGTGACTCGGTCTATGTGATTATGCCCATGCGCCTATAATAGGATTGCACCGTATAAAAGCCGCATTTATGCGGCTTTTTTGTTTATTAGCCTATGTATATCCATAAACTTCAGATAAAGCATGTACGTAACCTGGCCAATATATCTATTTCAGATTTGGCTTTGACGAATCTTTTTGTAGGCGATAATGGCGCTGGTAAATCGTCGGTGCTAGAAGCGATTCATATTGCTAGCGTAGGTCGGTCCTTTCGTCATCAGCAAATTAAGCCCGTCTTACAGCTAGACCAAAATTTTCTACGGGTGTATTTAGAATGTATCGATGATGGCGACTATGCCCACAAAGTGGGTATTGAGCGTAATCAAAAAAATGACTATAAGGTTCGTATTGACGGAGAAAAAGTTAGCAACTTAGCTGCACTAAGTTTGTTGCTGCCTTGTATTGTCATTGATGCTAATAGCTTCAATTTATTAGACGGTTCTGCCTCTGAGCGTCGAAAGTTTCTGGATTGGGGCGTGTTCCACGTGGAACATGGTTTTCATCTACATTGGCGTAATTACTCTAAAGTATTAAAACAACGCGGTGTTTTACTGCGTTCGCCAAAAACTAACTATGCAGAATTAAAAATTTGGGATCTACAACTTGTTGAACATGCGGCTTATATTGAAGAGGCTAGACGTAAGCATTTACAACAATTCTATCCTATATTTCTCGATATCTTAGCTCAGTTTGACAGCAACTTATCGCAGAGCTTAGGCCTGAAATATAAGAATGGTTGGGGTGATACGCTAGCCATAGACACCTTGCCAGTTTTTTCACATAACGAAACAAAAGCTCGTATGCTAGCGCAACTTGAAGCTAATTTTATCCGCGATAAGAAATACCAGCGTACACTCGAAGGCAGCCACAGAGCGGATATTCTACTAACGCAGCAAAAGTTATTGGCGAAAGATGTTTACTCACGCGGACAAAAGAAAACGCTTGTCGCGGCCCTGCAGCTGAGCCAGGCAAAAATGCTTGCCCAATTATCTGAACGAAAGCCTGTTGTTCTTTTGGACGATATGCCATCAGAGCTAGATAAAGAGCATTTAAAAGCGTTTTTTAGTTATCTAGAACAATGCGATTATCAACAATTCATCACAGCGGTTGATCGGCAGGCATTTAGCGATATTCCATTGAAGGGATTGAAAATGTTCCACGTGGAACAGGGTGAAATAAAGCCAATCAATGGCTGAATAATAGGCGTGGTTAACGTAAAATTAGCCTTTAAAACCTTCAACTATCAAGACACTAAAACACCCGCGATTATAAGAATTATTGCCACAGGAGAGACGAAGGAATGAGCGAACAAAATTACGATGCGTCCAATATTAAAGTATTAAAAGGTCTCGACGCGGTTCGTAAACGCCCTGGTATGTATATTGGTGATACCGACGACGGCACTGGTTTGCACCATATGGTGTTTGAGGTTGTTGATAATTCTATCGATGAGGCATTGGCAGGCTTCTGTTCAGAGATTAATGTCGTCATCCATCCTGATGAATCTGTCACCGTGTCTGATAATGGTCGTGGTATTCCAACGGAAGCACATGAGGAAGGAAGCTCTGCCGCAGAAGTTATCATGACCGTGCTACATGCTGGTGGTAAATTTGATGATAATACTTATAAGGTGTCGGGTGGACTGCACGGTGTTGGTGTATCGGTAGTAAATGCCCTATCCGAGAAATTGGTGTTAACCATTCGTCGCGCGGGGCATATTCACGAACAAATATATCGCCACGGCGTTCCTGACGAGCCATTGAAAATTATCGGTGATACAGAAGAAACTGGCACTGCCCTCACCTTTCATGCATCAGCCGACACCTTTAGCAATATTGAATTTCATTATGACATTTTGGCTAAACGCCTGCGCGAACTATCGTTTTTAAACTCTGGCGTGCGTATTGTCTTAACAGACGAGCGCAGCGGTAAACAAGATGTTTTTCATTATGAAGGCGGTGTGCAGGCCTTTGTTGAGTATTTGAATACCAACAAACAAACCATGAATAAAATTTTCCACTTCTCTAGTCAGACGGATGACGGTATCGGTGTTGAAGTGGCATTGCAATGGAATGACTCTTTTCAAGAAAATATTTTCTGCTTTACCAATAATATTCCACAGCGCGATGGTGGCACACACTTGGCGGGCTTCCGAGGCGCTCTAACCCGAAACCTTAATAGCTATATTGAGAGCGAGGGCATGGGTAAGAAAGATAAGGTGAGCACGACCGGCGATGATGCCCGTGAGGGATTAACCGCGATTGTATCTGTAAAAGTACCTGACCCTAAGTTCTCGTCGCAAACCAAAGATAAGCTGGTTTCATCAGAAGTAAAAGGTGCTGTCGAACAAGCGATGAACGCAGCCTTTGCTGATTATCTTATTGAGAATCCGCAGGAAGCAAAAGCCATTGTGCAAAAGATGATTGATGCCGCACGTGCACGCGAAGCTGCGCGCAAAGCGCGCGAGATGACCCGTCGTAAAGGTGCATTAGATATTGCAGGCTTGCCGGGTAAATTAGCTGACTGCCAATCAAAAGACCCCGCCCTTTCAGAACTTTATCTCGTGGAGGGTGACTCAGCCGGTGGTTCGGCAAAACAGGGTCGATCTCGCGAAACGCAGGCTATTTTGCCGTTAAAAGGTAAGATTTTAAATGTCGAAAAAGCTCGCTTCGATAAAATGCTGTCTTCAGCTGAGGTTGGTACGATTGTGACTGCCTTAGGCTGCGGTATTGGTCGAGAAGAGTTTAATATAGAAAAGCTACGCTATCATCGCATTGTCATCATGACTGACGCCGATGTTGATGGCTCGCACATCCGCACCCTACTATTAACGTTTTTCTTCCGGCAAATGCCGGAAATTATTGAGCAAGGCTATGTGTATATCGCTCAGCCACCGCTGTATAAAGTTGCAAAAGGTAAACAGCAGCAGTACTTGAAAGACGAGGCGCACCAAAAGGCATTTTTCACGCAAGCCGCACTAGAAGAT
This sequence comes from Pseudomonadales bacterium, assembly GCA_013215025.1. Taxonomy (NCBI): domain Bacteria; kingdom Pseudomonadati; phylum Pseudomonadota; class Gammaproteobacteria; order Pseudomonadales; species Pseudomonadales bacterium. Next base: position 7,914 of record JABSRR010000009.1, on the reverse strand, counting down.
GCGGGTATTCACGTTAATGCTGATGCACCTGCCATTAGCGGTGAAGGTCTGGAGAACTTAGTCAGTGAATATAATCACACCATGGATCAAATTCAGCGTTTGTCGCGACTCTACCCTGCTGAAGTTTTAGAAGCCATGATTTATCACAATGCACTCAGCAGTGATGAACTATCAGATCAAGCTAAGGTGCAAATCTGGGCTGACGATTTAGCGAACTATCTTGAGCAAAATAAGGCTGGCGGAAGCCATCGTTATGAAGCAGAAGTACAGCACGATAGCGAACGCAATTTATATTACCCTAACATAATAGTTGTGTCTCATTCTATGCCGCGCGGCTATATACTTAACCATGAGTTTTTTGCCTCTAGGGATTATGCGGCGTTATTGTCGCTTGGCAAGAAAATAGCTAATTTGATCGAGCCCAGCGGATTTTTTAAACGCGGTGAGAAAGTATTTGAAACACAGAGCTTTAAAGACGGTCTAGCCTGGTTGATGGTTGAGGCGCAAAAAGGGTTCAATATTCAGCGTTATAAAGGTTTAGGTGAAATGAACCCTGAACAACTTTGGGAAACGACTATGGATCCTGAGGCACGACGCATGTTACAAGTTACCATTGAAGACGCTATTTCTGCAGACCAAATGTTTACTACCTTAATGGGTGATCAGGTCGAGCCACGCCGAGAGTTTATTGAAGACAATGCTTTAAAGGTTGCTAACCTAGACGTTTAGGCGAAGGTCCTATATTACCTGTTGCGTAATACAATGCACGTTACCACCACCGAGCAGTATCTCTCGACCGGCCTTAATGCCGATGATTTGATAGTTTGGAAACGCTTGCTGAAGTATGTCTGTTGCTTGATTATCGTATCGCGAGTCTAGCAGCGGATATAGAACCTGATGATTGATAATTAAAAAGTTAGCATAGCTAGCGGCCAAGCGTGCACCAGCGTGTCGCGATTCGTGCACATTATCACTAAAGCTCTCGGCCTCCTCGGTGCTTATGTATAAAGGCCCGGGCATCGGCAGTTTGTGAATATATAAATCACGACCTTTTGCGTCAGGCTTTGCCAGGAGCGCAGCTTCAGCAGCACGCGAAATGGCATATTGTGGATCGTTCGGGTCATCACACCAGGTGAGAATAACCTCACCAGGTTTTACCACATGCATTAAATTATCGATGTGGCCATTAGTATCAATATCGCCATAAAGACCCTGAGGCAGCCAAAATACTACATCAACATTTAAATACTGTTTGAGGTAATCTTCGATCTCAGCTTTTGATAAACTTGGATTGCGACTCGGATGTAAAAGGCATTCTTCGGTAGTAAAACACGTGCCCTCACCGTCGACGTGGATAGAGCCACCCTCTAAAATCAGAGGCGCGTGATACACATCAGCGTTAAAGCTAGCTGCCAATTGAGCCGCAACCGCATCGTCTTTTTGCCAGTCCTCAAACATGCCCGCCATATGCCCACCCCAGGCATTAAATTGCCAAGCCACGGCTCGTCGCTCGCCGATAGCGTTGCGTAAAAAGCTGCAGCCGGTATCTCGAAGCCATGAGTCGTTGTTCTCAATACTGATGACATCAATACTGTCGGGTAATTGATCTCGCGCATCAGCCAAACTAGCTGGGTTGGCTAACACTTTAACAGATGAAGTTTTTGCAATATTTTCGGCTACTTCAACAAATGCACGCTGTGCAGGTTTCGCCTGTGCACGCCAGGTATCAAGATTATCAGGCCAAACTAGGCAAACGCTAGACTGTGGATCTGATTCAGCAGGCATATAAAACCCATCCTGCCTTGGCGTGCGGTTGATTATTTCAGCCATAAAGCACTCGCCATACTAGCCTTTAAAATCAGGATTGTCAGAGCAATCCATATGCTGTAAAGCCGAGTAATGTTCTGGGCGACGATCTCGAAATAGGCCCCAGATATGGCGGTCGCGCTGGGCTTCGCTCAAATTTATACTGTGCGTTATATAGGTTTCGCTGCTACGATCGGCAGATACTTTTATTTCTCCAAGATGATCAGTAATAAAAGATGAGCCATAAAAGTCTATAGTATTATCGTTAGACTTTGCATACTCTACGCCAACGCGGTTTGCTGCAACGACGGGAACCTGATTTGCCGCAGAGTGACCTTGCATGGTGCGCTGCCAATGCGGCATAGAGTCAAGATCGGGCTCTTTGGGCTCTGAGCCAATAGCAGTCGGATATAATATAAGTTCTGCACCAGCGAGCGAAAGACTGCGGGCAGTTTCAGGAAACCATTGGTCCCAGCAGATGCCGACGCCGATATTGGCGTAGCGAGTATGCCAAACTTTAAAGCCTGTATCGCCGGGTGAAAAATAATATTTTTCAAGGTAACCATCGCTGTCGGGAATATGTGTTTTGCGATATGTGCCTAGAATTTGGCCATCAGCATCTATCATTGCAACAGAGTTAAATAAAACATTACCTGCCTTTTCAAACCAACTAAAAGGCATCACTAACTTTAATTCTTTACATAAATTCTGTAACCAAACAATGGATGGATTATTGTCTAACGGTGTTGCTAAATCTAAATGCTCAAGTTCTATTTCAATACAGAAATAAGGATATTCAAAAAGCTCTTGCAGTAAAATAATTTGTGCACCGTCAGCGGCGGCGGCACGAATGAGACCTTCAGCTTTAGCTAAATTGGCCTCACGATCCCAACTACATGCCATTTGTATAGCAGCAACAGTGATTATTTTATCTGTCATATTCAACACGGCCTAATTGCTTGAACGATTAAACAGCTGAAAGCAGAAACTCGCGTTCCCAGGAGCTGATCACTCGCTTAAAGCCCTCATATTCTGCCCACCGTGTGCCTATAAAGCCTTCAACAAAGTCAGCACCTAGATAGTGTTTGATATCATCACAGTTTGACATCGCTTCTAAAGCGGCTTCTAAATTTAGCGGCAAGTCGTAGTCACCTGACTCACAGTGACGGCCAGTAACGGGCTTGCGAGGTTTAATTTTTTTAGTGATGCCAATATAGCCGCACAGTAAATTACCGGCCAACGCTAAATAAGGGTTGGTATCAGAACCGGGCAAGCGATTTTCAACTCGACGAGCAGCAGCACTCGCCTTGGGTACGCGTAAGCCCACGGTACGATTCTCTTCAGCCCATTCGGTATTCACAGGAGCGTTGCCATCTTCACCACTTTGGTAGCGGCGGTAGCTGTTCACGTTTGGCGCAAATATGGGCATAATCTGCGGAATATATTCTTGTAAACCACCGATATAATGGTAGAAATTATCTGACGCAGTACCATCTTCATTTGAGAAAATATTTTGTCCTGTTGCGGCATCGATGATTGACTGGTGAATATGCATCGAGCTGCCTGGCTCACCTTCAATGGGCTTGGCCATAAAAGTAGCATCAATCTTATGCTTTAGCGCTGCCTCTCTAACAACACGCTTAAATACGAATACTTGATCAGCTAAATGAAGCGCATTGCCATGACGAAAGTTGAACTCCAATTGTGCGGGGCCTTCCTCATGAATAACAGTGTCGATATCTAGATTCATAGCTTCACAATAATCGTAAATGTCTTCAATAATAGGATCGAATTCGTTAGCCGCATCGATACTAAAAGACTGCCTGCCAGACTCTTGTCGACCACTGCGCCCTACTGGAGGCTCAAGCGGTAAATCTGGGTCGGTGCATCGTTTGGTAAGATATAGCTCAACTTCAGGTGCAACTATGGGTTGCCAACCTTGCGCATCAAACAGTGCTAATACTTTTTTCAAAATTGCTCTTGGCGACAATGGGAATTCGTTACCCATGCCGTCAAAACAATCGTGAATAATTTGTGCTGAAGGCTCTGCTGCCCAGGGCACAACAAACATCGCATTG